>JAULUX010000190.1:0-13388 GCA_032111385.1 Bacteroidia bacterium | reverse complement strand
GAAAGCACTTGAAGAGCTGCCCCAGGAGCAACGCGATGTATTCATCCGACACGAGATGGATTTGCAGAGTTTCAAGGAGATCAGCGACGAGACCGGTATCCCACTGAACACGCTTCTTTCCCGGAAACACTATGCAATTAAATTCTTGCGTAAGCGGTTGTCGACCCTCTACAATGAATTGTTCAATGGTAACCCTTGAACCAACATCCTGATTAACTTCGATTCCTGACTGAACTCAAATGCCATGAACAATCATCCTCTTTTAAAAACCATCCTGCTGTTTGTACTGATGTTTTTAATTGTCGCATTCGTGATGATGTCCATGTGGAACTGGTTGATGCCCCCTGTGTTCGGATTTTCTGAGGTAAATTACCTTCAGGCAGGTGGAATGCTTGTGCTCGCCCGGATTTTGTTCGGGGGAGAAGGGTTTTATTTCAAGCGAAGATGGCGGAACGCCTGGGGCAACCATCTTAAAAACAAGATGGAGTCGATGTCCCCGCAGGAACAAGAACATTTCCGCCAAAGATGGGAAGAGATATGCGGTAAGTTGAAGGAAAATGACCGCTGAATACTCCTGTCTAGTGTTTTTCGCTGGAAATCACATCGGAGAAATTAAGTAATTATTGATTTTTAGGCGAGTCTGGAGCCTTTTGAGGCTCGGATTGCATCTGCCTGCGAACTTTTGATTGTTCGCGTTTCTCGGCCTGCATTTTCTTGAATTCCGCTTGTTGTTCGTTGTTCAGGATAGATTGGATTTTACTCTGATACGTTTGGTTTTTTTGGCGCACCTGGTCTTTTTTTTCAGCCATCTCCTTTTCCCTGGATAACAGGACATCATAAACTTTGGCGGTTTGGTCGTCACTGAGATTTAACCGTACTTTCATCTCGGCGGTTTGTCGTTTGGCCTTGGCTTCCGGATTTACAGGCTTGTTTTTTTGCTGTTGTGCAAATGCAGTCATTTGGGTCAGCAAAAAGAAACCGAAGGCGATCAATCGAAGGGTGTTTTTCATTTTATAGGATGATTTGTGAATAGATGAGTAGGGAGTGTCTTGGTTTAATTGGTCTGGGGCAAAAGCGATATTTTACAATGATTGTACCAGGATTCCGGAATTCGTTGACATGGATTCAGACCCTTCGCAAAACCGACAATCCGTCCCTTACAGGAAGCATAAGGACCTCTACCCTGGAATCTGAAGTCAAGTCCCGGTTGAATTGATCAATGATCTGAGTTTCCGGATCCTGATCCGATGGTTTTTTTAGCACGTGGCCGCTCCACAAAACGTTGTCCACGATGATTAAACCTCCAGGCCGTACTTTATCAATGATGGCTGCATAGTAGGCAGGGTATTCCGATTTGTCAGCATCGATAAAAACCAAATCGAATGGTCCGTTCAATTCTGTTAGCAACTGCTTGGCATCTCCTATCAGTGAAGTTATCCTATCCGCCCAGAGGGATGATGCGAATGCTGTTCTGAAGTAAGGTTCAAGCTCATCGTTGATTTCTATAGTAGTGACATGACCTTCATCATCGAGGCCCTCGCAGAGACAAAGTGTGGCGTAACCGGTGTAGGTGCCGATTTCGAGAATGTGTTTGGGTCGAATGAGCTTACTGAACAAAGCCAGAAATCGGCCCTGCAAATGTCCGCTCAGCATCCGGGGATTCAGCACCTTGGCCTGTGTGGTACGCGAAAGCTCTCGAAGAGGCTGAGGTTCGGGCATGGAGTGCTCCTCGCAATACCGGAGAATATCGTTGGCTATGAAATCCATACTGGAGTTTTATGATTTGAAGATTTTAAATCGCAGTTTGTCAACCTCTGATGCAATGCCTACTGGTATGAGAGTCTGTTCAGGCCGGCTTTCGCCTTTTGATCGATGCTATTCTGGAATTCATGATTATGAAGTTCAAGCACCCTTTTGTAGTAAGCTTTTGCTTTGGTCCTGTCATTTGTTGATTCATATAGCTGGCCCAGATGAAGAGCCGAGTTTGCCGCGAAGTAAAAAGAATGCGCCGCTCCGTTTTTCAGGGTTGATTCATAAAGTCCGATAGCAGGTTCGCGCTTTCCTTGTTTATCGTAGATCCTGGCGAGCCGGTAGGTGAATTCGAGCTGGTCCCTGAATCTTGGAAAGGCGGTGGCGGGTTGCCCTGCTAGCACATTGAAGGCATCCCGGTAGTAGCCTCCGTCAAATAGCAGCCTGGCCTTGAGTAATAAGATATTCGGTTCCTGTTGCGATTCCCATTCTGCTATGGCAGAACGGTCCTCGTCTGTCAAGTGTCCGGCTGAACCAAGAGTGGAGACCTGTTTCAGGTACCGTCGGTAACCTGCCCTGTCTTCTTGAATCAGGCGAGTCCATGCAAGCCGTTGCAAAATGCTGTGACGGTATGTTTTTCCGCCTTTGATTTGTAAAAAACGGAGATAGCAGTTTTCAGCGGAAGGGTCCAGTTTGAATAGTCTCGCATTCCCCTCCATCAAATACAAAAATTTGAACGACTGTTGTTCTGTAGCGGTTTTAATGCGTTCCAGCATCGAGATCACGCTATCGTTTTTTCCTGTTGCAGTAAGAACCGCTCCCTTGGCATACACGACCAATGGTTTACGGTCCAGGTTTTCTACTGAGGCAAATCGTTTCAGTTGTATGTTGTGATCGGCTTTAGGAAGAAGTGCAAGTTCGATGAAAGTCAGGCAAAGGAGTGTCTCGTCATGCAAGTGGCGAAGTGATTTGTTCTCTATGCTGAATCCAAGCAGGGAGCGTAGTTCGCTTAGTCCTTCGTTGACCGTGCCTTCGAAGCCCAGTAGCCCCGCCAGCCATTGGTAGTTTTTGGGGATTGCGCCGGTTACGCAATGGATAAAGCCGCTCCCGAGAAGATTGGGCTTGAATCCCGGATGAAGTTTGCGGTTCTCCAATAAAAGGGTGTTCGCTTTTCTGGTGTCGTAAACAACTCCGAAAAACTCCTTCGACTTCAAACGTGCCGCTGCCTGATACAGGTACAACTCGGCTATGCAAAGCCTGTAGTAGGGGTCGTCCGGCTTACCCTTTTTGAAAAGCTCGATCCGTTGTGTGTTTCTATGCTTGAGCAGCTCGACAAGGCTATCTTCCTCCATGAGAAAGGCTTGTAGAAAATCCGCTTTTGCTTCTATGAAAAGGGGGATCAGGTTGTCCGGTCGGCTTCTTTTTTCCTCTGCGATCAATCGTCGGGATTCTTTGTAGTCGAGCCGCAGACAGGCCTCCTGCGCCCGGATGCAACGATCGCTCCAGCTGTAATCGCCCAGGGCGTTTGCCGTCCAAGGCAAAATAAAAAGGACGATTATGGCTCGCGTAATTCCCTGCATGGTTCAGCGCGAAGTTCAAAAAAGTCGCTCGAACTTCCGTTTGCGCGGATTCGACTATTTTCACAAACAAAGTTTGAACTTATGCGACTCGTATTTGCGGACGACCGGGAAAGAGGTCATCTTTTTCCTTTCACCTTCACTCGTCCGGTGGCTGATTTACGCTGCGGAATACTAACCCTCAGGGAAAAGTGGGAGCTTGTCCTGGGATCTGCTCCGGAATCCTCCGGTTATCTGACAGTCGATTATCTCAGAAGGCAGTATCCGGTTCCGGCCAACGGACCGTCAATGATCATCAATGGTGCATTGTTTCCCGATGCTGATTTGGTCAAGTCAATCCGTGATCTCGGGCCGGGAACGATGCTGGTGCATGGGAATCGGGTGCTGGCGTTGAATTCCATGGGATTTGATATGTCCAACACTCCGGTGATCGACGAGATTGTCGGATTGCATCAAGTTGAGTATACAGGTGCGCCGGTATTCTTGAATAGGATCTGGGACATGTTCCGCCTCAACGACCAGGCGCTGCGGTTTGATTTTGATTTGTTGACCAAAGGGAAGGAGAGCCAGCCATTTTCTTCCAGTAATCGTATCGTGAATCCTGAAAATGTATTCATCGAGCCGGGTGCCAGGGTGGAGTGCGCCATGATTAATGCGAGTACTGGTCCAGTCTACATAGGCAAAAACGCAGAGGTGATGGAAGGGGCGATGATCAGAGGGGCATTCGCGTTAGGTCAGGATGCTGTTTTAAAAATGGGAGCCAAAGTTTATGGTGCCACAACGATTGGACCGGGGTGCAAAGTGGGAGGGGAGGTTAGTAATTCGGTGATGATGGGAAACAGCAACAAGGCACACGATGGTTTTCTTGGGAACAGTGTCATTGGAGAGTGGTGCAACCTGGGAGCCGACACCAACAATTCCAATCTGAAGAACAATTATTCCGAAGTGCGGGTGTGGAATTATCCTGCCAATGACTATGTACCAACAGGACTCCAGTTCTGTGGTTTGTTCATGGGCGATCACAGCAAATGCAGCATCAATACCATGTTCAATACCGGAACGGTCGTTGGTGTTTTCTCCAATATTTTCGGAGCAGGATTCCCTCCGAAGCATCTACCCTCCTTTTCCTGGGGTAGTGACGGGAAAGGGGAGGTCTTTTTGGTGACGAAAGCCATTGAACTCGCAGAGCGGGTGATGAGCCGAAGAGGACAAACACTCACGGATGCCCAAAAGGATATCATTGGTCATCTCTACTTGATGCAATTGCAACCCAAAGCCGAGGACTGAGGAGAGGGATTGCCTCTTTGTTAAACCGGTGGCATAAGGATTGAATAAGGTGGCGATTGAGGCTTTGAGGGTGACTTTCGCCGTTAAACTGACATAAAGACAGTATGACATCCAATTTCGATAATAATGAGCTGCCTATTGGGCAGATGGCTATCAATGACGATGAGCCGGAGTTGATTCCCTTGTTGACTAACGAGGACGAGGAGCAAATGAACAGTGAGCAGGTGCCCGAAGTGGTATCTGTTCTACCCTTGCGAAACACTGTGTTGTTTCCGGGTGTGGTCATTCCGATCACCGTGGGAAGGGACAAATCCATCCGACTGATCAAGGATGCCTATGCCAAGGACCGAATCATCGGAGTGGTCTCTCAAAAAGACGTTAGTGTGGAGGACCCGAAGCTGGCCGACCTGAACAGCATCGGAACAATCGCCCAGATCCTTCGGATGTTGCGCATGCCCGACGGAAACACAACCGTCATCATCCAGGGGAAGCGACGCTTCCGGATTTCCGATATCGTTCAGGAGGAACCCTACCTGCGGGCCCGCGTCGAAGCCTATTCCGACCAGGCGGTTGTCAAAAAAGACGAAGAGTTCAATGCGATAGTCGACTCCTTGAAGGATATCTCCATGCAGATTATCCAACAGTCGCCCAATATACCCACTGAGGCCAGTTTCGCTATCCGGAACATTGAGAGCCCGTCATTCCTGATCAATTTCATCTCCTCCAATATGAATGCGGACGTGGAGAAGAAGCAGATGCTGTTGGAGATGGATCACCTGAAGGACCGCGCCGTCAGGGTGCTTGAGCATCTGACGCGCGAGCTTCAAATGCTCGAGCTGAAAAATCAGATCCAAAGTAAAGTGAAAGTGGATCTGGACAAGCAACAGCGTGAGTACTTCCTGAACCAGCAACTCAAGACCATCCAGGAGGAACTTGGTGGAAATACGCCCGACAAGGAGATCAGCGAAATGCGGGAGCGTGCCCGTCAGAAAAAATGGTCCAAGACGGTGGAGGAGGTGTTCAACAAGGAGATCGACCGGTTGAACCGGATCAATCCTGCGGCGGCCGAATACTCGGTCACCATGAACTACCTCGATTTATTGCTCGAATTGCCCTGGGAGGAGTTTACTGATGACAATTACGATCTCAAAAGGGCTGAACGAATTTTGAACCGCGACCATTACGGTTTGGAAAAGGTCAAAAACCGGATTTTAGAATACCTGGCGGTCATCAAACTTAAAAAGGACATGAAGTCGCCCATCATGTGCCTCGTGGGTCCTCCGGGTGTCGGTAAGACCTCGCTCGGACGCTCCATTGCCGAGGCCCTTGGAAGGAAATACGTCAGGATGTCGTTGGGTGGTCTTCGCGATGAAGCGGAAATCAGGGGCCATCGTAAAACGTATATCGGTGCGATGCCGGGTAGGATCATCCAGAATCTGAAAAAGGCAAAGTCCGGAAATCCGGTGTTCATCCTCGATGAAGTTGATAAGTTGACCAACGACTTTCACGGGGATCCCTCCTCGGCGCTGCTTGAGGTTTTGGATCCTGAACAGAACACTGCTTTTTATGACAACTATGTCGAAATTGAATACGATTTGAGCAAGGTGTTGTTCATCGCCACGGCGAACAGTTTGTCCACTATCCAGCCGGCATTGCGCGACAGGCTCGAGATCATTGATGTCAGCGGGTATACACTCGAGGAGAAAATACACATTGCACAGAAGCATTTGGTGACGAAGCAGCTCGAAGCGCACGGACTGAAGGCGGGTCAATTGTCTTTTCCACCCTCCATGTTACGGCTTGTTATTGAGCAATACACCTGGGAAAGCGGTGTGCGTACGTTGGAGAAGTGCATTGCATCCGTTGTCCGTTCAATTGCCAAGCTGGTGGCCATGGAAGAACATGCGCCGTCCAAGGTTTCTGAATCACACATCAGAAAGGCTCTCGGCGCGCCGCGATTTCTGCCCGATAAACTCATTACCAATGAAACAGCGGGCGTAGTTACAGGCCTGGCCTGGAATTCCAACGGAGGCAGCATTCTGTTCATCGAATCCTCCTTGTCAAAAGGCAATGGCAAACTGACGCTCACAGGAAATCTGGGGGACATCATGAAAGAGTCGGCCATGATCGCTTTAGCATACCTCAAAGCGCACGCCGACCAGTTGGGCATCGACCCCAAGCTATTCGAACAATGGAATATTCACATTCACGTACCCGAGGGCGCAACCCCCAAAGATGGTCCCTCCGCAGGAGTGACAATGTTGACCTCTCTTGCTTCGGGTTTTACTCAACGTCGTGTGAAAAATAAGATTGCCATGACGGGTGAGATCACTTTGCGCGGCAAGGTGCTCCCTGTCGGCGGAATCAAGGAGAAGATCCTTGCGGCCAAGCGTGCCGGTATTCGGGAGATCATCCTGTGTGCCGACAATGAAAAGGATGTGCTTGAAATCAAAAAAGATTACATCAAGGACTTGAACTTCCATTACGTGGAGGAAATGTCGGAAGTATTGGAAATCGCTCTGACTTCGCAGAAAGTCCGTAATCCCATTCGTTTCAATGGCCAACCTGCACCGGAAGTGAAAAAATCATCGGAATCAGTAGCTAAGAAACCGCGCCCGGTTGCCCGGAAGAAAGCCTGAGACCCCGGCGGCTTCCGGTTCGGGAATTATCCGCAACCGGAACAGTGATCCTGGTCTTTGCTTTTTCTCTTTTTAAGAAGCATGTGGATCAGGTAGCCTGATGAAGCCAATACAAGAATGTAAGCCAGGATTTCCTGCATGGTGTAAAAATAAGGGGTGCGTTGGCAATTCCTACTTTTGCAGGACACAGATTTACGACCACTTATGATCACAGCAGAAACCGCCATCACGTACAACCGGGAAGGCCTCACGGATGAGGAGCTGATTGGTTTGTACAGGGCCCTTGTTAAGCCCCGCATCATTGAAGAAAAGATGCTGGTCCTGCTGCGTCAGGGTAAGCTGGCCAAGTGGTTCAGTGGTATCGGTCAGGAGGCCATTTCCGTAGGTACGGCGATGGCATTGCGGCCGCAAGAGTACATTCTGCCCATGCACCGTAACCTGGGTGTATTTACCGTCAGGGGCATACCACTGAACAGGTTGTTCTCCCAGTTCATGGGTAAGCCGGGAGGTTTTACCAAGGGGCGAGACCGATCATTTCACATGGGTACACAGGAATACCGAATTGTGGGAATGATCTCTCATTTGGGTCCACAGATGGGAGTGGCGGATGGAGTTGCACTGGCGGATGTGATTCGGGGAACTCCCAATGTGACAGCTGTGTTTACAGGTGATGGAGCCACCAGCGAGGGCGATTTTCACGAGAGTATCAATGTCGCGGCAGTCTGGGATCTGCCTGTCATCTTT
The DNA here is from genome assembly GCA_032111385.1 of Bacteroidia bacterium. Taxonomy (GTDB): domain Bacteria; phylum Bacteroidota; class Bacteroidia; order AKYH767-A; family OLB10; genus JAJTFW01. Next base: position 5,392 of record JAULUX010000190.1, on the reverse strand, counting down.
ATCATTGAGAACAACGGTTATGGACTGAGTACACCCAGCAGCGAGCAATTCAGGTGCAGGCAATTCATCGACAAAGCCATCGGATATGGTATTGAAGGAGTTCAGGTGGATGGGAATAACATCCTGGAGGTGTTCACGACTGTAAGCAGACTTGCGGATTCCATGCGTGAAAATCCTCGCCCGATATTGCTCGAATGCATGACCTTCCGTATGCGGGGGCATGAAGAAGCTTCGGGAACAAAGTATGTCCCCCAGGAACTTTTTGAAGTCTGGGGCAGAAAGGACCCCATTCGCAATTACGAGGATTTCCTTGTTTCGGAAGGTGTGATTGATGAGGATTTCATCAATTTGGTTCGTACCGGTATCAAAGAAGAAATTGAACGAGGTTTGGAAATTACCTTCGCAGAGGAGGATATTCAGGCTGATGACGTCAGAGAATTGCAGGACTTGTTTGCACCACTTCCGTCAACAGCTGCGATTGAACCCAGCGGTGAGTGGGTCGAGAAAAGGTTCCTGGACGCAATTTCGGAATCCATGCGGCAAGCCATGGAACGCCATCCCAACCTTGTAGTCATGGGGCAGGATATTGCAGAGTACGGCGGTGCATTCAAAGCGACACAGGGTTTCGTCGATCATTTCGGGAAGAAGAGGGTTCGCAATACGCCGTTGTGCGAATCGGCTATCATCGGAGCCGGACTAGGACTCAGTATCAATGGCTGCAAGTCCATCATTGAAATGCAATTCGCTGATTTTGTGACTTGCGGTTTCAATCAGATCGTGAACAATCTTGCCAAGGTGCATTACCGTTGGGGACAGCATGCCGATGTGGTGGTTCGAATGCCGACCGGTGCCGGTGTTGGAGCAGGTCCGTTCCATTCGCAATCCACCGAAGCCTGGTTTTTTCATGTGCCCGGTTTGAAAATTGTTTATCCTGCATTTCCGGACGACGCAAAGGGATTGCTGGCTTCAGCCGTGGAGGATCCGAATCCGGTGATGTTCTTTGAGCATAAAGCACTTTACCGTAGTATCAGCGGACCGGTTCCATCCGGATATTATACTACGGAAATTGGAAAGGCCCGCGTCGTCCGGGAAGGAAGTGATCTGAGTATCATCACCTACGGATTGGGAGTGCATTGGGCCATGGAGATCCTGGACAATCATCCCGAGTTGTCGGCAGATCTGATCGATCTGCGTTCACTGTTGCCCTGGGATCAGGATACTGTCTTGTCCTCAGTCAAAAAGACGGGAAAGGTGATCGTCATGCACGAAGATACCATGACCGGAGGAATAGGAGCGGAGATAGCTTCCCGGATCGCCGAAGCGTGTTTTAGTAGTCTTGATGCACCACCGGTCAGGATCGGAGCATTGGATACGCCTGTTCCCATGTCCAATTCACTTGAATGGTCTTTTCTGCCCAAAGCCCGCTTTGAAAAAGCACTGGTCGACCTGGCTGCTTATTGAGCCGGCGGTATCGCTTTCAAAAGGCGCTGCAATGAGGCCTTGTTTTCTGGATTGGAAGAACCTGACTTGACGAAAGCCTTTTCCTTTTCGGTCAGATGCCAGCTGATGGATACTTTCCGGTCTGACTCAGGCATTTGAAAAACGATGACCTCCAAAGGAACATCCAACCAGCTTCCTGCATACTGCATGTATTTATCCAGGTTGTAGTCCTGCATGATGATGAAATTCCCGGAAACATTCCGCATCGGAGCCAATAACTTTTCGAAAATGGTTTTGATACTGTTGTCCTCTATTTCCGGATTTTTGAAGTTATCCCTGATCTGTAACATGACCACTCCGGATGTATTCTTGCCGATCCAATCGCGGAACGTGTGGAGGAACTGTGTTGAGTTCATGATCCCATAATTGTCCCTGATGCCGGCATCCATTACTTCGATAGCCGGTTCGCTGGGCAGGGATACGGCAGGCATTACATAGGGGAATGCGGAATTCATCCTGAGGGCACTCGTCATCCTGAGGTTGTCGGCTTGTTGTTCTCCGAAGAACCTGCGGAACTCCACGCCGTTGGTTAACGGTTTGTTACCACCGAGTCCCGGTTGCTCGTCGCTCAAGAGGTAGCTTACGGGTTGGGCGGAAATATGAAGAGCTCGGCCGTCATTGATGATGGTCGGACTGATGACAACCATGGGTACTTGTGCCTCACGTTCAGGTGCTTCGTAGTCGCGAAGTCTTTTGTCCATCACCCCCTCTGTGTTCTCATTCAGTTGTAGTTCCCATGCCCATGCACGGTCCTTGATATAGCTGTGTTCGCCATCCTTGAAGTACTGGTTGTTCAGGAAAATATCTGCAACGGTAGCGCTTACAGCAAGTGAATTGAGCATATCCTTGCCGATGGTCTTCAGGTATTTATTTTCAGGATTCCTGCTAGCTGAAACGATCGAATCCTTGTTATTCAAGAACAGGTCACGGTAGTAACACAGGCCGATTATTCCTCCGGAAGAACCGGTTGCGAAAGCGGTATGATGCATGAGGTCTCCTCCGTAAGCACTGTCGATCATTTGTAGCGTACGGAAGGTGAAAACACTCGAGCGCAATCCTCCTCCGCTGACATTAATGAGAACCAGCTTCGGTTTTTCAATCCCACGTATTGACCATTTCTCTTTCCAGCGTTGCAGGATACTGATTGTTTGTGCTTTATCGTGGTCCAGGATGCTGTCGTTTATCTGCGAATCAAGATTCTCCCTGTCATACAGCGCCGGTGAAGTGGTGTAGTCGAGCCCGTAAGCCCTGTTTCGGGGATTGAATACCTCGAATTGCGAGAGGTAGTTCACCAGAAGGAAGAATGCAATGAGTCCAGTGGTAGCCCAGGCGCGGAGCCAGTACCTGAATACGCCGAAAAGCATAATGAACATGGTCAGGAGCAAGAGGACACTGGAACCAGCCGGAATCCTGAAATAGGGGTTCTCCCGAAAAAGTCCAAGGAGTATGAATGTCGCGAATACGAAAATCTCCAGCAAAGCCGCATTGATGTGGTTCTGCCGAAACACTTTTTCGAGCATGTAACGCTTATAGTGTTTGGTGTCACGGACCAGTTTGACTTTCATTGGGAAGATGAGATAAGTCTCTACCCTCCAGTGTTTCTTGTTATGTCGGTGTATTCGAGGCCTGACCGGAATCGAATCGTCTGTGTCTGAGTGTGCAACGCCGAACAGCTTGAAGATGTCTTTGTTGGTCATCATGAAATAGCGCAGCGTTATCAGGATGACAATGGTTACTCCACCAAGCATGGCACCGACCAGGGTGAGCACCTCTTGCCCCGATTTTAGCTGCTGGGTAGATTGGAATTCATAAATGCTATAGGTGTAGGTTGCAAGAAAGGCTGTAGGTAGTAAAAAGTTGTTGTGTACGAATTTGATGAACGTACGCGACATCGTGGCTAAAAAAGGAAACCTGAAACTGTTCAGAATATAGCCGGAAATATTGAAGGCCATTATGAATGCGCCCAGGCTGACCCCCATGATGAAAAAGGAGACCCAGCTGACTTTGCCCATATATTCCGGATCGAGAAACAAGTAGGGTATGCCGAATCTGGAGGATAAGGTTTGTGTGACAAACCCGAACAAAAGGAGCCAATAAAGCAACATCAAGTGGTTCTTCTTGAGATGCATGATGGCCAACTGCAGCGGGAAGCTGTAGAGAATGCGGTTGGCTATCAATTTCATTTTCATCTCCGTTGGATCACACTTCGACGGGATGTATACGTATGAGTGGAGTCAAGGGTTGACCTGGTCATGAAAGCAGGCTGAGAAATGCCCACACGAACGGGGCGCTCAACAGGATGGCGTCGAAACGGTCCAAAAGGCCTCCATGACCCGGAAGGATATTCCCCGAGTCCTTTACGTTGAGGCTTCGTTTCAGGAGCGATTCGGTGAGATCTCCGAGTGTCCCTGTAGTCACTATGATGGCCGCCATGACCATCCAGATCCACAATTCAACGTCGGGGTAAAATCGGCTAAGCAGCCATGCCATGGTGGTTGCCGCCAATGCCCCACCAATGCTTCCTTCCCAGGATTTTTTGGGTGATATCCGTTCGAACAATCTGTTCTTTCCAATTTTTCTACCCACCAGGTAGGCAAAAGTGTCAGAGGTCCATATCAGGACAAAGTATCCTAAAAGAATGCCCGGGTTATAGGCGTCTCGGAATGAGGCTATTTCACTCAATAATCCGAACGGGAGCACTGTGTACAGTATGCCCGTCAGGGTGAATGCGATGTTGTGGAAAGGTTGTTTTTTCTTTCTGTAAAGCTCGGCCATGAAAATGCTTCCGAACAGCGGATAGATCAATTGCTGCCAGCGAAGCGGTTCAAGGAGTATGGCATCGAAGGAAACGACCACGTAAAGGAAGAGGCCTGTTATCATCCCCAGCAATCGATTGGGTTCTACTTCATCTTTTTTGGCGATCAATCGGTAGAACTCATGAAGTGAGAATAGCGACACCAGCAAAAAAACAGCCTGGAACAGGACAGGACCCTCCAGAATGCTCCAGAGGATTGAACCGATGAAGAAAATGCCGGTGATTGTCCTTTGCCAGAAATTACTCAAAACAGGAAGTGTTCTTGTAAGATGGATATTGCCCGATCGAAATCGGTTTTGCGCACATACAATTCGATTTCGCCGAATATGTATGAGGTGTCTCTTTTGTTGATTTGAAAGGAGTCGATGTTCTCTTCCATCAAGGCCGCAGCTGCCGCTTCAATTTCAAGCGGACGGTTACTGGTGAAAAGCAGAGAGAAGTCCGTGCTTTCAGGTGTAGAGTTGTCGGTCATCGATTACGAAAATGTAGAGATTGGAAGGGCCATGTACGCCTTTGACCGGCCTTCCGTCGATATCGGCCGTACTGCTTGTTCCGGTGACAATGCTGAGTGATCCCGGAAGCCTGGTGTACTTGTGACGTAGCCAGGTCATTGCATCCTTGATATCGGCACAGAGGTGGCTGGCCTTACCCAAAACAATGTGGAATGGTGTATAAGACGGAATTCCGCGGGTTTGTTCTTTTGATGAAAAAACTACGCTTCCGGTTCTGGCGATAAGGCATTCGCAGGAGCTGATGGCAACCTCCATTTTTCCAATTTCATCCGAATCAGAACTGTGTGGCAATTGACATTCTGTCAGAAGATTGCCAAGCCCTTCTTCCACGCAGAAAATGTGTTTCCATTTGTAATGCAGGCCGAGTTTCACAATGGCTTCCATGAAATCCAGCTCGTTGTCAATCATGAAAAATCGCGCCCCCGCCTCTTCTGCACGCGACGAGAAAAGTACGAGCAGGTCTTCTTCAATCGGTTCGAAAACCGATGATTCGAAGGAGAGTTTCGGGTAGGGATTGTCAGTCTTCGAAAGCAACGAAGCCCGGATTTTTTTCAATACCTTCTCC
>JAULUX010000189.1:0-5454 GCA_032111385.1 Bacteroidia bacterium | reverse complement strand
GAGGGAGATATCGGCAGGTTCGTCGCGGTTACTACGATCGAATTGTCCGATGACCTGATATTGCTTCCCCTGCTGCCGAAAATATCCGAAGCGCTGAGCACTGTAGGCAAGCTGCATGGTCTGGGCCACATCACGCACCGGGATTCCCAGTGTTGCAGCCTTCTCACGGTCAATCTCCACCTGGAGTTCGGGCTTGTTGAATTTGAGATTGACATCAAAACCCTGGAATACGGGATCGGCGGCCACCTCTTTCATGAATTGAGGAAGAATCCCTTTGAGCTTTTCGAAATCGGATGTCTGGATGACGAACTGCACGGGCAGGCTACCCCGGGGACCTCCACCGGCAGAAATGGTCTGTTCCTGTACGACGAAAGTGCGGGCTGCAGGCAGCGGGCGCAACATGCGGCCCACCTGGTCGACGATCTCCTGCTGGGAGCGCTGCCGGTCACCGGGCTCGTTCAACATGATACGCCCGAATCCCGTATTCACCGCACCTGATCCTGCGAAACCGGGGGCTGTAACGGTCAGGCATATCTGCTTTTCCGGAACGGAGTCCATGATGAGATCAGACACCGTATTCATATACCGATCGGTGTATTCGAAAGAAGAGCCCTCCGGAGCGCTGACGAGCAGACGGAACCAGCTCCGATCCTCCAAAGGGGCGAGCTCACTTTGCAAAAGCCCGCCGAAAACGACGATCATACCGCTTACTAAGCCGAGGGCGGCCCAGGCCATCCAACGTGTACGCATGAACCCGGAGAGAGCGTCCCTGTAACGCTCGTCGAGACGACGGAAGAAAGGTTCTGTCCAGACATAGAACCTGCTGTGTCCGCTCCTCTTACGCACCATGTAGGCGTTGAGCATAGGAGTGAGCGAAAGGCTGACGAATGCGGAGATGAGTACTGCGCCCGACAATACGACACCGAACTCCCGGAAAAGCCGTCCGACGAACCCCTGCATGAATATCACAGGGAGAAAAACCGCAGCCAACGTGATGGATGTGGAGATCACCACAAAGAAAATCTCACGTGAGCCCTTGTGTGCAGCCTCCACCGGATTCATCCCCTTCTCTACTTTCTTGAAGATGTTCTCGGTGACGACGATACCGTCATCCACCACGAGACCGGTAGCCAGTACGATGGCCAGCAGCGTCAGTACATTGATGGAAAAGCCCATCAGGTACATGATGAAAAAAGCACCGATGAGTGACACAGGGATGTCGATGAGGGGCCGGAAAGCGATGAGCCAGTCGCGGAAGAACAGGTAGATGATCAGCACGACCAGAACGATGGCGATCAGCAAGGTCTCCTCCACTTCACGAACCGATTTGCGCACGAAGCGGGTGTTGTCCATGGCGATACCAAGGGTGATATCGGAGGGGATGTCCTTCCTGATCTGCTCCAGGCGCTTATAGAACTCATCGGCGATCTCGATGTAATTCGCACCGGGTTGCGGAACCAGCGCGCAGGCCACCATGGGGATGCCGTTATTTTTAAGAATGGTTTCCTCATTCTCCGGACCGATTGCCGCCAGCCCGATGTCGCGGAAGCGGATGATCCGATCGCCGTCGTTGCGCAACACCAAATTGTTGAAATCGTCCTCTGTGGAAAGCCGGGCTTCGGTCTTGACTGTAAGCTCCGCCATGTCGCCGGCGATCTTTCCACCTGGCAGGTCTACATTCTCTTTGTCGAGTGCCTGACGGATGTCCATCGGCGTGATCCGGAAAGCTGCCATCTTAGCCGGATCCATCCATAGGCGCATGGCGGAACGTTTCTGACCCCAGAACTGGATGTTGCTGACACCGGGAATGGTTTGCAGACGCTCGCCGATGACGTTCTCGGCATAGTCGCTCAGCTCGAGTACGTTGCGCGTAGAGCTTTGAACTGTCAATGAGATGATTGCATCGGAATTGGCATCGCTCTTGGTCACTGTCGGCAATCCATCGATGTCTTGGGGCAGGTTTCGGATGGCCTGCGAAACCTTGTCACGTACATCATTGGCAGCCGCTTCGAGGTTAACGCCAAGATCGAACTCGACAGTGATAACACTGTTACCCAGGTTACTGGCGGAGGATATAGTACGGATACCCGATATTCCATTGATGGCCTTCTCCAGCGGCTCGGTGATTTGCGACTCGACTACCTCCGCATGCGCACCGGCATATCCTGTACGCACGGTAATGACAGGCGGATCGATCGACGGATACTCACGAACACCCAGGAAATTGAAACCGATCATCCCGAACAGCATGATCAGCAACGACATGACTATCGCCAAAACCGGCCGGTTGATACTGAGTGACGGGAGATTCATCGGTGTCTGCGCTTCGCTGAAGTCGGATCAGGGCGTTTTACTTTTCACACGCACTGGACTACCGGGTCGGAGTTGAAGAAGTCCGGAGGTAACGATGGAGTCGCCGGGATTCAATCCGTCAAGCACCTCGATGGAACGTGCGGTACGCACACCTGTCCGGATACCCGTGGTATCGGCTATTCCATTCCTGACCACATACACCTGCTTGCCTTTCAACACCGGTACAACCGACTCGGCCGGCACCAGCAGTGAACGGATATGCTTCATGGGAATACTGATTTTTGCAAAGGCTCCGGGCAAAAGACCGTTAGCAGATCCGATACAGGTTGCACGCACGCGCATGCTGCGTGAGGATTGCGAAACCAATGGATCGGTGGCATAAACCACTGCTCGACGGCCAGCGACCTGACCGGCCACACTGAAATTCAGTGAATCTCCCGGACTGATGCGTCCGATGAACTGCTCGGGCAACGTGAATTCCAGTTTCAGTGGCTCAAGCCGCTGTACTGTAGTGATTGTCTGTTGAGGTTGTACGATAGCACCAATACTGACTTCCCTCAATCCGGCCATACCACTGAAAGGTGCGCGGATTTCGGTCTTCGACATCTGGGCGATAATGATTTCCTCCTCTGCACGCAGAAGCTCCGCTTCATTAAGCATCCTGTCGAACTCCTCTCTGCTGATTCCTTGCATATTGACCAGCTTTTGATTCCTGGTGATGCGGTCCTCCGCAAGTCTCAGGCTCGCCTTGGTTTTTTTCAACTGGGCCTTCAGGTCATCGGAAAAAAGCCGCACCATCAACTGGCCTTGAACGACCGGTGCTCCTTCCCTGAAGCCGATTTCAACAATACGCCCAGCGGCTTCCGAACGCAATGTCACTTCCTCCTGTGCGAGCAGAGAACCGGTTGATGAAACCTCTTCGGTGAATTCGGTCTCCTGAACAACGGTCACTTCAACGGGAACGGGTTGCTGGCCGGCCGGTGCGGAAGGTATATCCGAAGGAGTGAGGAAGAAATGCCTGACCAGGAAAAGCACGACTATGATCAGTAGGATCCAGATGAGTCCTTTTACGCGCATCGGCAGGAGATTTTCATATGAAGACAGAACTGAACGGCTGAACGATCGCCGCACCATTCGTGTATTTTACAACTTGGCAGAGACCGAGTCCCAATTGACCAGATTCCACCAGGCGCCGATGTAGTCGGGACGTTTGTTCTGGTATTTGAGGTAATACGCGTGCTCCCACACATCGAGTCCGAGAAGGGGTGCACCTTTCAGCTCGCTGACATCCATCAGGGGATTGTCCTGATTCGGTGTCGAGCCAACCGCCAACTTGCCCTCCGGAGTCCTTACGAGCCAGGCCCAGCCGCTTCCGAAGCGCGATTTGGCTGCATCGCTGAAAAGCGACTTGAACGCATCAAAACTTCCAAAAGAGGCATTGATCGCCTCGGCCGATTTCCCTGTAGGTACTCCGCCACCGTTAGGTTTCATGCAGTTCCAGAAAAAGGAATGGTTCCAATGGCCTCCTCCGTTGTTGCGAATGCCCATGGGGTAGCGGGAGATGCCTGCCAGTATGCGTTCGAGGGAAGTGTCGTGCACATGGTTTTCATCGCATAACCTGTTCAGGTTGTCGATGTAGGCCTTGTGGTGACGACTGTGGTGGATCTCCATCGTCATTGCATCAATATGGGGCTCGAGTGCAGCGTAGCCGTAGGGCAATTGGGGCAGGGAAAAGTTGGCGTGCTCATGGGGAAGAGCGGATGCTGTGCCGGCAACGGCCACCGCTGCTGCTGCCATGGCCGAGTTTTTCAGGAAATCGCGGCGCGAGAATTGATTATCCATGGGAAAGTGTTTATTGTTGGTGTATCATACAAGTTCGACCAGAACCACATTCTTCTCAACGGCTTGACCTTTTTGAACGTTGATTTTCTTGACCAGACCATCAGCGACGGCCTTGAGGGCATTCTCCATCTTCATGGCTTCCAGGATGACGAGTGTATCGCCTTTGTTGATTTGCTGACCTTCTTTCACCGGAATATCCACCACCAGTCCTGGCATGGGTGCCTTCAAATGATCGGTCTTCTTTGTCGAAGCTGAATCCATGCCCAGTTCTTTGAGCAGTGCATCATAACGGTCTTCAAGCTGGACGGTTACTTTCTTTCCATTGAGGCGAAATACATGTCGCTTGGAGATCGTGTCGGAGGCGATCACATCCAAGGAATACGAAACCCCGTTCAACATGAGATGATAGGCTCCTTCCTTGAGTTCGCGCAGGTCGTAAGGGGTTTCATTTCCTTCGAGGAAAAGGGAACCGTTCTTCTGTTCGATCCGCAGCACGGTCCGGCTTTGCAGGGTGGCTTTGATCATACCTCCAAAAGTACGGGAAATCGGCGCGCAAACAGCTCACGTTCACCGAGGCTTGATCCCCACAGCAGGACGTGGATAAATTGCCCCTGTCAACGACTTCCCTCCGGTACTACCGCCTACCTTCGTTCGAATGGGATTCCGCAAACGCGTCATCATACTGGTCAGCGTGGCTTTGGCTGCATGGACCATGTTTTTTGTACATGGCTCCCGATCCCAGCAGACATCGGCCGATTCCGGGGAGATCCCTCAAGCCATTGGGCAATGCAAGGTCCTCACCGAACAACTGGAATCACTGGCCACACGCCTCGAAACCGGCATACAGGAACCCGTGTTCAGCGAATGGCGTTTTTCGGACATACTGGAACGGGAAAGTCCGATACCCCTGACTTCGATACTGGTATTTGAAAAGGGCAAGCCGGTTTTTTGGAACAACAACGAAGTCGGTCCCGAAGCTACGTTTCTAACAACGCTCCGCACAGGCGTTTGCATTCAACTGGGCAACGGATGGTACTATGTCGTGAGAAAGGATAGCGGAGGCCGAATCCTGTTGACCATGTTGAGGATCTATACCGGCTACTCGCTGCAAAACCAGTATCTGCAAAATGGGTTTCACCCGCTGATCGGGTTGGGATCGGATTGGAAACCCGTTACAACGGATTTAAGAGATGATGGATCGACCTCGCTGGAAGACCACCGTGGATCCCTTGTGCTGAAAGTCGCTCAGGAACCTGTCGTATCACGGGGTCCGGACAAAACGGAAGACCTGTGGTTTGT
>JAULUX010000188.1:0-7457 GCA_032111385.1 Bacteroidia bacterium | reverse complement strand
ATGGTGTTGTTGGAAGTGATGTGCAGGTAGTCGCAGTCGGAGGGGATCTCATAGCCCTTTGGCACGAAACTGTAATTCTTGTCCTTCGACGATGCAATCACGTTCACATCGCCGAATAGCTTTGCTTCCTTGATGGCTTTGTTCGCCCATACTCCGGAATCGACGTAGGCTGCTTTTGTATGCAAACAATTCATCGGTACCATGGCGAACTGAGTGCTCGCTCCGCCCTGCAGGAAAAGGATGGAGTACCCGTCAGGAACTCCCAGGAGTTCTTTTACCAGCGATTTCGTGCGGTCCATGACGGCTTCGAAATCCTTACTGCGGTGAGAGATCTCGAGGATGGACATGCCAAGTCCGTTGAAATCAAGGGCAGCAGCAGCCGATTTGTCGAGTGCGGACTGGGGCAGGATGCCGGGTCCTGCGCCGAAATTGTGCTTTCTCATGCGTAAATAGTTGATTTTTAACTTATTGTAAATGAGAGGATTCGATGCAAAGTAAGCAGGAAAGTTCGAGACTGGCAAACCTTACCGGTTACGCACATCAATGTCGCGCAGGAAGTTCCAGTGCCCCTTTGCGAATTTCAAACCATCGTAGCTGAAGTCGGGGCCGTACAGGTTATACATGCCCTTGGCTTCAGGGCGGGGATCGGAAGGGGAGAGGTGGTCCATGACCAGCATTTTCATCCGTTCATCGTAGCGAAGTGTCATGGTCGCCTGGGCGTTGTAATCGAATACAAGGCGATGCTTCGCTTTCCCTCCGGCACGGATGACCGGGGCGCCCAGTTGAACTTTCTTCTCCTGAATACGCAACGGTTCGACAAGTTTGCGTGTAATGGCGGGCGAAAGGGGCGCCCAACCCAACAGCATATAGTGGTCGTTTTTCTTGTAACGGTGGTGAATCACCGCATAGTAAATGCATCCGTGCCAATCCGGTGGCTGGAGTTTGAGATTCTCCATTTCCTCCTTTGAGCCGCTTTGGGAGGCTTCCAGCCGGACTACAGTAAAAGGAACCCCGGTTTCTTTTCGATGTAGCAGGTAGCCGTAGAACGTGTACGATGGTTGTTCGGATTTGAGTAACAACATCCAGCTGATCAGCTTAACTTTCCCGTCACCGGAGGCCGCTACGGAAAGGCACTCCAGATTTTTAAAAGAAAGGCCTGCTCCCCCTGCCGTGTTCAGGATGCTGTCGATCAATGCGGAGAATTCCGCGTTGGCCTGGCTTCTTGTCTGATCGGATTTTCCCCGAAGTACAGAATCTCCAAGAAGTTTCAATCTGGTCAGGGCGGGCTGAAACGCGCTTGTGTCCGCATCTGCGTTGACTTGCAAGCCGAGCGAGAAAGAGAACAAGAAGACGAGGAGGGCTTTCATCGGTAAGAAGAACGCCAAAAGTAGATTGAATTGTCTCAACAATCCGTAAAAACAAAACCCCGCCGTCGGGCAGGGTTTTGTTAGTCTGAATGAGGTTGAACTCAACCGTGCATTTTATCTTTTTTGCCCATGAGGATTTCTTTTGACTCTCGGAAGTCGGGATCATCTACGCAGCAGTCAACCGGACAAACGGCAGCACACTGAGGCTCATCGTGAAATCCTACACATTCTGTGCACTTGTCGGTGACGATATAGTAGATATCATTCGCTTTCGGGGTTTGTGGGGCGTCGGCATCGACAGTGGAGCCATCCAGCATGGTGAAGGATCCTTTGACGGATGTGCCGTCAGAGAAACGCCACTCGGCGCCGCCTTCGTAAATCGCATTGTTGGGACACTCGGGCTCACATGCTCCGCAGTTGATGCATTCTTCGGTGATTTTGATAGCCATAACAGGGGTTTTAAAACGGTATTTTTGCGCTTGTTGAACACAAAAATAGCCACAAAAGTTTCAATTCAAATCTAAAATCAGGAAAAAGCATGCAGTTGAGCGAGCGGATAGACGCGTTGGTGCGTTGGGGGGCTGCCCTTGAGGTACTTGTAGGGTCGGGCGAACAGGAATGGAGCACGGAAAATCATCCACTTGGGCCGGAAGTGATTCGAGCCAGGCAGGAGAATCCCTGGTTCACCTTCGGTTCCATCGAACAGGCGTTGTTCGGGATTCTCCCCTGGCTTGACCGAATGGCCCTGACGACCTGGGCTGGGAACTATCCCGGATTAACCCAAAGTACGTCCGGAAAATCCGTCGGACTCATTTTGGCCGGAAACATTCCACTTGTCGGCTTTCACGATGTGTTGACAGTCCTGCTTTCGGGACACTCCGCTTTGATCAAGTTGTCATCCGACGATAGGGTTTTGCTTCCTTTTCTCCTGAAAATCCTGTTTGAACTCGAACCCCGGTTTTCAGATTCGGTGCGTATCGTTCATAAACTGGAAAACCCGGACGCGGTGATCGCTACCGGAAGCAACAATTCCGCCCGTTATTTCGACTATTACTTTGGAAAATATCCGCACATCATTCGCAGGAACAGGACTTCGGTGGCTGTTCTCACCGGGGAGGAGACGGATGAGGACCTGCGCGGACTGTGCTCAGATATCTATTCCTACTTCGGGCTGGGTTGTCGTAATGTGTCGAAGTTGTACGTCCCCGTAGGATACGATTTCGACCGGTTCTTCAAGGTCATGGAGAATTATGGTTTTCTGATGCAGCACAACAAGTACATGAACAATTACGATTACCACCGTGCGCTCTATCTGTTGAATAAGGAGCCGTTTCTCACGAACAATTTCTTGCTACTGCGCGAGCACCCGGAATTATCAACCCCTGTTTCCGTTCTGCATTTTGAAAGGTATTCTTCCAAGACGGAACTGGATTCCGAACTGAAGCGTCTGGAAAATGGAATCCAGTGTGTGGTAGGTACAGGGTTTTTGCCTTTCGGTTCAGCCCAATGTCCCGGTCCGATGGACTATGCCGACGGGGTGGATACGATGCGTTTCCTGATCGGACTCCATTAAAACGGGTTGCCTGAAAAGTCCCTACAGTATTTTATTCCGCAGTACGAATGAAACCGCTTCGCTCTTGGAGTTTACTTGCAGCTTTTCGTAGATCTTTCTGACGTGGGCATTCACCGTAAAATAACTGATGTCGAGTTTGTCAGCGATCTGTTTGTAGCTCAATCCGTCGGATAGCCATCCCAGCACTTCTTTTTCCCGCGGAGACAGGGAGTCCTCGATCGCTTGATTGGCATGTAATTCCGGTCGGTTGAAATGCTGCATTACGCGAATGGCGATTGAAGGGGTCATCACTGCTCCTCCATTGTAAACGTCGATGATGCTCTGTTTGATCTTACTGACCGGAGCACTCTTCAGGATGTATCCCTCGGCACCCGCTTTCAGGCTGCTGAAAATTTTCTCATCATCATCGAAAACAGTTTGGATGATGACCCGGATGGTCGGATCGTGTTTCTTGATCTGCCGGGTGGCTTCAATGCCGTCAACTCCCGGCATCTTGATGTCCATCAAAACGAGATCCGGGGCACAATCGCTTACCCGTTTCACGGCATCCGTACCATCGGGAAAGGCAGCGATGCAGCTTATTTCAGCATCCTGTCTGAAAAGGGTTTCGAGGCTTTCCCGGCGCTCTTCGGAATCGTCAAAAACAAGAATTCGAATCATACCTGTTTGAACAAAGATAGCTACTCGAAAGCCCGGGTTTAATCGCTAATTCTAGCTAGTGGGATGAAAAAGGTGATGGTGGTTCCTTTACCACCTGTTTGCGTCTCTATTTTCAATTTTCCGCCTACACTTTCTGCTCTGGTTTTTAATGTAATCAATCCGTGACCCCGATGGGCCTGGTTCGGATCGAAACCGATACCGTCATCCGAGACAGAGAACCTTAAAAATTCCTCTTCACGTTGCAGAACAACTGAAATCCGGCTTGCTCCGCTATGCTTCATGGCGTTGTTCAAGGCCTCTTTGGCGACCAGCATCAGGTTCCGTCTCACCGGAATAGCTTTGATTCTTTGTTCAACTTCCAGGTCAATTTCATAATGCATGGAAATGCCTGTGGCGTCCGACAGCTCATAGGCGAAATCCTTGATCCGGCTGCTGAACAATTTATCATTGCCGTCGTCACGGCTTACCGCCCAAACGATATCGTTCATGTTTTCCATCACTTGGCGCAATCCGCTTGAGATCCTTGCCAGGTGTTGCTGTGCTGCTTTGGTGTCGTTGCCCACGGCGACTTCGGCCATGTTGGAGTATAAATATAGGCTGCTCAGAGACGCTCCTGCATCGTCGTGAAGGTCGTTGCTGATTGTCATCCTTTGCCGGTTGAGCTCATCCCGTTTTTCAATTTCCAGGTTGAGTTTTTCATTCTGAATCTCCTTGGAGCGGAAAATGAGGCTGAGGTTGACGAAAAGAAAGTTCAAAGCGATGCCCAGGCTGAGAATTCCAACGCCAAGCTGTTCATCGTTTAGCTGTACACCGAAAATCGCTTTCGTGATGGTGAAACGAAGCGACAGCATTAGCGTTATGGAGCCTACGGTTACAAGACCGGTATACGTGGTGCGATGCCTGATCATGATAAACAGCATGTAAAGCTGTGCCGGGAGGACGATCATGTAAAGGGCGGAATAGAAATTTATGAAAATTTCCGGAGTGGATGAAAGAAGGATCCCCGGAACGGCTATGAACAGGCAGATCAAAAAAAATCTTTCTGACCAGATACCCACTTTGTTGAAGGTGGGATGGGACCTGATCGCATCCATCAGGTATCTTGTAAACCGGAGATAGAATGTGCCGGCCAGTATGAGGACGGATACATGAAGCAACATGGCTCTGGTCTCTTCCGGACTGCGTTCCGAGACCTGTCGGTTTATACCGATTATGCTCTCATTGACGGCAAAAAAGGAAATCAATATGGTGAAGGCAAGGTAAGCGAAGAACTCCTTGCGTTTGAAGAGCAGGTAATGGTAGCCGATGTAGACGATCTGAAAAATCGCAATCCCGATAAACATGAAGTGTATTGGGCTCAGCTTTTCCATCGTCAGATCTTATTACGTGAATTCCCGGTCAGGGGATGCATCGTCCGTTGGCCAGGGCTCGGTTCACGGGGATCAATTCGAATTCAATCCCGCTCAAAGGCGCCGAGGTCGGGATTTGCACCGCCCGTCGGCCTGGCCTTTCCTTCGATGTCGATGGTCATGGGAGGCAAGGCAGTGGGATCGATGAACAAGGGATTTCCCTTTTCCCTGCTGAAGGAGAGCGTGTCCAGGTGCAGGTCGTTGTCGAATTCGTCCTTGAACTGCGGATCGTTGTTCCGGTAGATGGTTTCGAAGTGTGCGGGGTCGGAGGTGGGCGTGTTGTTGTCGGCCTTGATGATCGAGTGGCTGAAGAAATGGTTGGAAAGGGCTCCCGATTTGAAGTCGAGCTCCAGCTCGTTATCGTTATCTCCGTACACAATGCAGTTCTTGAAGTCCGCTTTCACCAGATCGACGGGGATAGACTGGCTATTCTGGTCAACCGCATAGTTATTGACGTAAACCACAGGCGTTCCTCGTTGTCCGTACCGCCAGAAATTGGCGAAGGTGCAGTGGGTAAAAGAGTAGTCGCCTCCGGAGGTGAGTCCGAGGTTGTAATAACCGCAATTCGACACCACGTTGTTCCACCCTTCGATTTTGAAGTTGCGCGAGAAGATGCCCAGGCCACTCATGTTGCGGATCTGTGTGTTGGTGAGTTTCAACGAAACCGGAAGTGCGGGGGAGAAAAGGGTCTCGCACTGTAATCCGATGAATCCGTTTTTGATGATGGCATGGTCGATCTCGTTCAGCCCTCCGTCGTTGATCCAGATGCGGTCCCACTGGCCGGGTTCCTCCTGCAGGAAGGGTTCCCGACGCAATCCCTGAAATACGACAGGCTCCTCTTTTGTGCCCTGAACTTTCAGGGTTCCACCTTTGTATACCCAGAGTCCACCGGAATTGCTGAAATGGATCTGGGTGCCTTGCAGGATGGTCAGGGTCTGCGTGGAATCAACCACTGCATATCCGCCATAAATGACATAGGGAAGGGACTTGTCCCAGGTAGTGGAAGTATTCAGGCTCGTGTCGATCAGGACGTAGGGTGGGAGATTCGGACTTCTTTTTTTTGCCACGAAAAAACGGGCATTCTGTCCCCAGGCCACCAGGTCGATGTCCTGGATGTTGCCGTTGGTTTCAAAAACGATGGAGTCCTGTACGATATAGGGGAGGAGCTGGCTGTTCGGGTCGATGGTCACCTCAACGAATATCCAGATGCTGTCTCCGCCCCGGATCTCCACGTCATTAAAGACCTTTCCCGGACTTCCGTTGACGTTCAGCCTGAAGGTGGAATTGGTTCCGCCTGCCAGTCGAATGGAAGATATTTTTAATGGCTGGTCGTAGGGATTGTATACGCGCAGGTTCTTGGTCACCGAGCCGATACTGGCGAATACGGTGTCGAATAAAATCGTGTCTTCTGAAAACTCCAGGCGGGCATTGGCGTCGGTCAGCAGGTCGTCCTTCTGACACGATGTCCAAATGCTTAAAGTTAAAAAGCTGATAATTAGGTGGTTGAATATTATTTTGACCCGCATGACTCTTGCAAATATAGGAGATTGGGAATGCCTGCCGCTTAAACGTATTTTCCGGTTTGAATTGCATTTCCCGAATGTTTTTTTATCTTTGCCGCCCCGAATACCATCAGTCATGAAGAAAGAAATCCATCCCAAGAATTACCGTCTCGTCGTTTTCAAGGACATCTCCAACGACTATTCTTTCCTGAGCAAATCCACCGTGGAAACCAAGGATTCCGTCAAGTGGGAAGACGGAAATGAATATCCCCTCGTGAAGCTGGAGATCTCCCACATGAGCCATCCTTTCTATACCGGCAAGATGAAACTGGTGGATACCGCAGGACGTGTTGATAAGTTTCGTACACGTTACGAGAAGGCCAAAAAGCCTGCTGCCGATAAGTAATTCTGAATCAGTTGATACTACCTATAGCCGCCCCCCGGGGCGGCTTTCTTTTTTAATACTGGCCGACAACCTGTTCAAACATTTGTATCCGTTTGTAAGGCGATTGTTCAAGAAAAAAAGCTTTTATTTGTCAAGACCCTTTTTGATCGTATTGCAATCATAACAAATAATCATAAAGCAATCAAAAAACAGAAACAAATGGCAACTGAATCAGCAGAAGCAAAAGAGAAGTTGAAGGTGCTTCAACTCGCTATCGACAAAATTGAAAAGACCTACGGGAAAGGGACCATCATGCGCATGGGCGATGATGCGGTGGAAGCCATCGAGGCGATTCCTACCGGCTCCATTACGCTGGATGTCGCCCTGGGAATCGGCGGATACCCGAAAGGGCGTATCGTAGAAATATATGGTCCTGAATCTTCCGGTAAGACGACCCTGGCCATCCATGCGATCGCCAGCGTGCAGAAGAATGGAGGCATTGCCGCATTCATCGATGCGGAACATGCCTTTGATCGCTTCTATGCCCAAAAGCTGGGTGTG
>JAULUX010000187.1:0-5575 GCA_032111385.1 Bacteroidia bacterium | reverse complement strand
GATCCCCGCTTCGTCCCAGCTGATCCGCTCATGCCTGGCGATGACCAATTGGGCGATGCGTTCTCCGTTGTTGATTCCGAAGGATTGTTCACCGTGATTGATGAGGATGACCTTGATTTCACCCCGGTAGTCGGCGTCGATGGTTCCGGGGGAATTGAGTACCGTTACTCCGTGCTTCCAGGCCAAACCGCTGCGGGGCCTCACCTGCGCCTCGAAACCCTGAGGCAGCTCAATGAACAGACCGGTAGAAACCAGCGCCCTGCCGCCGGGAGGGATGGACATGGGTTCGTTCAGGCTGGCGCGCAAATCCATGCCGGCAGATGAAGGAGTTTCGTATGCCGGAAGGGGGTGACCCGACCGGTTGATGATCTTGACTTCCATGGTTGATACAGGCAACGAAGTTAGGGGTTTTCAAGGAGGCCGGATGACCTGTTTCAGCCCCTTTTCAGAGGAAAGATGTTCAAAACCTTCACTCGGGAAGCAGCCCCTTGAGTTGTTCGTAGCGGATGCTGTCTCGATCCCCCTCCTGCGCACCGAGCCTTTCCCACTCCTGCCGGATTTGCTCCAACCGGTTGCCGGGATCAGGATGTGTACTCAGGAAAACCAGAGGTCCGAGGTCCTCGCCCCTGGCCTTCATCTTTTCGAAGAAATGTCCCGCACCACGCGCATCGTAACCTGTCGGATAGAGGTAGCGGACACTCATGCGGTCGGCTTCGCTTTCATCGGACCGGCTGAATGCCAGCTCCACCAGATTGCCGGCTACCGAACCCAGCAGGGATGACTCCCCGATGACCAGTTCGATGAGGAGGCGCAACCCGTACTGTTTCGACAACTGTTCACTGGAATGCCGCATGTCGGCATGGGCGATTTCGTGTCCGATCACTCCGGCAAGCTGGTCTTCGCTGTCGAGGAAACGGATCAGTCCGGTGTAGACGTAGATGAACCCTCCGGGCGTGCAGAACGCATTGAGTACGCTGTCATCGTGCAATACACGAAGCTGCCATTCGAACTCGTCACGGTGCAACACCGCCGGACTGGCAAGGATGCGGTTGACCATCGTATCGAGCCGGGCGTAGAGTTCGGGATATTCGCCGCGTTCAAGAACGGTATAAGCAGAAGGATCGGATACAATCTGCTTGTCGAACTGCCTGCCCATGTCGATGTCCTGCTCGATGCTGAACAGGTTGATATCCCCGTCCTTGCTGGTGCATCCGGCCAAAAACAGGAATACAATAAGGGCGTAAATTGGAAAAGGCTTCATGGTTTGCCGCAAAGAGGCTTGGGCTATCTTTGCACCACAAAGATAACTGACACTACTAGGATATGCTGATGAAAGAACTGGTGGCCGGATTTACGGCACAACTGCGCGAAGCGATCGCTATTGCTGAAGCGGCGAAACTTCAACCTGCAAAAAGTCCGATCCGGAATGTGATCATCACGGGCCTGGGCGGATCCGGTATCGGTGGAACCATTGTATCTCAGCTTACTGACGGTACTATGAACATCCCGCTGCTCGTCAACAAGGACTATTTCCTGCCCGCCTTCGCCGGCCCCGAAACACTGGTCATCGTCTCCTCCTATTCCGGAAACACCGAAGAGACCGTACAGGCCATGCAAGCGGCCATGGAAAGGGGCTCCCAGATCGCCTGCATCTCATCCGGTGGAATCATCAGCGAAACCGCCCGGAAACATTCCCTCAACCTCATTTCCATTCCCGGAGGCATGCCTCCCCGCTCATGCCTTGGTTACTCTTTCGTACAACTGATACGCATTCTTCATCATTACGGGCTCACCGGCAGCGAATTGATGAACGATCTTGAGCCTGCAATCCTCCTTCTTGAAAAAGAAACCGACGATCTGATGAAAAAAAGCCGGGAGATCGCAACTGCCCTCCACGGCAAACTGCCCATCCTCTACTCGGATGCGCATTACGAAGGCGTGGCGGTCCGGTGGAGGCAGCAGATCAACGAGAACGGAAAGATGTTGTGCTGGCATCATGCCTTGCCGGAGATGAACCACAACGAACTGGTCGGCTGGACCAGTTCGCATCCGGAAGCCGTGGTGCTGATGCTTCGCGGTGAGGACGATTATGCGCGGACGCAAAAGCGCATGGAAATCACGGAGGGTGTCGTGCGGAAATATGCCGGTGGTTGGATCGATATACACGCCAAAGGTGAAACGCGTCTGCAGCGTTCGTTGTACTTGATATTACTGGGCGATTGGGCGAGCTGCCATCTGGCCGATCTGCGGAATATCGATGCGAACGAGGTGAGGGTGATCGATCACCTCAAAGGCGAGCTTTCAAAGATCTGATTTCGGCTGATCGGATACTTCGTCTTGACCGGGAGCAGTACCGGAATGGAAATGTGCGAATACGAGTCGTGCTTTTGCCGGTCCGATCTGGTCCGAAATTTCATCCTCCGCAGCCTCACGGATGCGCTTTACCGAACGGAAGTGACGCAGCAACTGAGCCGCCGTCGATTCGCCGATGCCCTTGATGTCGGAAAGCTCTGTGCGCACCAGTGATTTGCTGCGGCGATTGCGGTGATGGGTGATGCCGAACCGGTGGACCTCGTCGCGCAGATGCTGGATGATCTTCAACGTCTCCCCTTTCTTATCTAGATAAAGTGGCAAAGGATCATCCGGGTAATAGATCTCTTCCAGGCGCTTGGCGATACCTATGATGCCCACTTTACCCCGTAAGTCCAGCTTTTCAAGGCTCTTCAATGCCGCCGATAACTGCCCCTTGCCTCCGTCGATGACGATCAACTGTGGTAACGGCTGCTTCTCCTCCAACACCCTTTTGTAACGGCGGTAAATGACCTCTTCCATGCTGGCGAAATCGTCGGGGCCTTGTACGGTGCGGATGTTGAAATGCCTGTACTCCTTCTTGGCCGGTCGCCCGTTGCGGAACACACTCATGGCCGCCACGGCATCGGTTCCCTGGAAATTGGAGTTGTCGAAGCACTCGATATGGACAGGATGCTGTTGCAACCGCAAATCGATGCGCATGCGTTCCATCAGCCGCTCGATACGATGCTCGGGGTTGAGCTTATCGGCCTGGTCGAGCTTCTCCTTCATGAAGTAGCGGACGTTCTTCTCGGAAAGGTCGAGGAGTTTTTTCTTATCGCCGATGCGTGGAACGGTAAACTCCGCCCGGGGGACCTCCTGTTCAGGGACAATAGGCACGATGATCTCACGGGCATCGCTGTTGTAACGCTGGCGCATTTCCGCAATGGCCATGCTGAGCAGCTCCTCGGGGGTTTCATCGAGTTTCTTGCGCAGCTCAAGGGTGTAGGTATGGATGATGGCTCCGTTCATCACGCTCATGTAGTTGACGAATCCCGACCTTCCCTCCTCCACGTACGAGAACACATCCACGTTGTGGATGGTAGGATGTACGATCACACTCCTGCCTTTGTATTTCTGCAGGTCCTCCAGCATCTCCTTGCAGCGCTGGGCCTCTTCGAAACGGTAGTCGGCCGCAAACTCCTGCATACGATCCTCCACGTGGCGGATAACGTTGTTGATGTTCCCTTTCAGGATCTGACGTATGCTCTCGATCGAAGTCGCATACTCCTCTACGCTCTGCTTTGCCTCACACGGTCCCAGGCAATTGCCCACGTGGTACTCCAGACAGACCCTGAATTTCTTCTTGGCGATGTTGTCCGGTGAAAGGTGCAGGTTGCAGGTGCGCAGCTGGTAGAGGTTGTTGATCAGTTCCAGTACGGTGCTGATCATGGTCTGGGAGGCATACGGTCCGAAGTAGGTCGAACCGTCGCGGATATGCCTGCGGGTATAGAACACCCGCGGAAAATCCTCCTTCTTGATGACGATCCAGGGGTAGGTCTTGTCGTCCTTGAGGTTGATGTTGTACCGGGGCTGGTACTTCTTGATGAGATTGTTTTCCAGCAACAGCGCATCGTATTCGGTTTCCACCAACACGGTGCGGATATCCGCAATCTGCCTCACCATCAGGGTGATGCGGGTACTGTCGTGGTTCTTGTTGAAATAGCTGCTTACCCTGCGCCTGAGGTTCTTGGCTTTGCCGATGTAAAGGATCTCGTTTTCAGCATTGAAATACTGATAAACGCCCGGGGTTTCGGGCAACCCGTCCAGGATGTTTCGGATATGTTCGTTCTGTACGGCCACGTCATTCTGCCATCACGGCACGGTAAGCCTGAAGGGTCTTTGTGGCTGTATTCCGGAAAGAGAAAGTCGCTGCTTTCTTCCGTCCCCCGGCCACCAGTGTTTCGCGCAAGGCAGTATCTGTAAAAATACGAAGGACAGATTGCGCCAATGTGTGGTCATCCCCTATTGGAGCAAGAAGCCCTGTCTCCCCGTCAATGATCATCTCGGGAATCCCAC
Source organism: Bacteroidia bacterium (assembly GCA_032111385.1). Taxonomy (GTDB): domain Bacteria; phylum Bacteroidota; class Bacteroidia; order AKYH767-A; family OLB10; genus JAJTFW01. Next base: position 1,207 of record JAULUX010000187.1, on the reverse strand, counting down.
CTGCACGGGTGGCGACCACCGGTACACCCGCAGCAAGCGCCTCTAAAACGATGGTACCGAGTCCTTCGGTCTTCGAGGTGATCAGAAATATATCCAAGGAATGCATCAGGCGTTCAACATCCGTTCGGAAACCGAGCAGAAATACGGTATCCTGCAAGCCGGCCTGAAGAATCTGGTCGCGAATCAACTGCTCGTCGGGTCCCGTTCCGGCTATAATGAACCGCATGTTGGGATCCAGCCTGGAAAGTCGCCTGGCCGTTCGAATCCATGTGGGGTAATCCTTGTGGTCGGCCAGGGCGCTGAGGTTTCCGACAAGGGGGGTGTGTGGATCAAGTCCCAACTCGTGGCGGAGGTCGAAAGCCTGCTCCACCGGACGTTCGTAGCGTTCCAGATCGATCCCGGAGTGAACCACTTCCAGAACAGACGGGGTGCGAATAGCCGGTTTGGTGATTCGTTTGATCTCCTCCGAAACACAAAGTATCCTGAGTACTGCGGGATGGTTGTATTTCCAGCGCGAGAATGGATTAGAACTCACCGGAAAGTCCACGCGCCGGCTAACTACGACAGGACAACGCATTCCGAATAAAGTGGCCGCAGCCACTGCTGCGCTATGGGCCTGGCTATCGTGGGTATGAATCAGGTCGATGGACTGCTTTCGGCAAAGGCCGGCGATTTTAGCAGCGAGCGCAAGATTCAGGAGGCCTCTCTTAGCGAATAAGCAAATCTGCTCTTGAGCGATATTGATCCGTCGTGACAGCTCAGAACCTTCCGGTGTCAATACCCACTGCCGTATACCTTCTTCCTGCAATGCTTTGACCAAATAAGCGACCTGTTGTTCACCTCCCCGCCAGGAAGAGGGGGTTGATACATGCAGCACATTCATATCGTCTTCCCGTTGTGCAGGTAAAACAACCGAAGGTATTTCAGGAATACGGCATGGGCGCTGTTGGCGGCGATCACCAGGCCGGTCAACCCGTCGCGGTAGCCACCGTGTACGACGTAAGCGCGCAAAAAACGCGCAAGGGGTTTGATGAGGATTTTCAAAAGTGATGACTTGACTCCCTTGTCATACAAGGCTTTAGCACCGATGGCACTGAACCGGTCAATTTGCCGAAGGTGATCGGAAAGGCTATTGTAGGAAAAATGAAGGAGATCGTGATGCAATGTTCCGGATTTCAGCCCTTCCTGAAGGTCGTAACGGTCGTGG
>JAULUX010000186.1:3548-9462 GCA_032111385.1 Bacteroidia bacterium | reverse complement strand
TCATCTCGAAATCAAAGCCTTCAGCTTCAATCCTGAATGGAAAAAACCGCAATTTTGTTGAATGCCATTCACTTCACGCAGGGTATTCGACCTTGTTCTTCATGAGTTTCGCCAGGAATATAAAAACCGGCAGGCCATTGCAGGTTTGCTCACTTACTCCCTCGCGTCCCTCTTTGTGACCTGGCTGAGTTTCCGCTCGACACCCGAGTCGGGCACCTGGAACGCCTTGTTTTGGATCATCCAGCTTTTTGCCGCCACCAATGCCGTCGCCCGAAGCTTTCTTCAGGAAAGCAGGGGAATACAGCTCCTGCATTATGTCCTGTTCAGACCCGCGGAGATGATCATTGCCAAAACGGTTTTCAGCTTCGTGCTCCTGCTGGTGCTCGGACACCTGAACTTTGCCTTCTTCCTTCTGATCTTCCCGCTGGAAAACATCGACCTTTCTGCATTCATTACCGTGAATGTACTTGGAAGCCTAGGACTTTCCATCGTTTTCACGCTGGTTTCAGCGATCGCTTCCAGAGCACAAGGGAACGCATCATTGGTGGCTATTCTCGGATTCCCATTGATCTTTCCCCTGCTGATCACCCTGATCAGGTACAGTCAGGCTTGCATGGAAGGCACCCCGACGCCGGAAGAATGGAACCAGGCCTTACTCAGCCTGGCCGGCCTCGATGCCATGCTGGCCGCACTCTCCTTCATCCTCTTTCCTTACCTTTGGCGCGACTAAACGCGAGTGCATTGAACACTGGATCCTTCCCCATTGCCTGGTGGAAATTGCTTTCACTCATTCTTTTGTTTTATACGTTTTACGCCGGATTCAAAGGGCCTGTGCCTGAATTGCCCATCCTGCACGAAACCATCCGAAACCTGTATTTCCATGTCACCATGTGGATGGCCATGATCGTACTCATGCTTTCCAATGCCATTTACGGCATCCGCTACCTCAGTAAACAGCGCATGGAACTCGATCTGGCCGCTGATGAATGCGCCCGCATGGCCATCGTATTCGGTATTGCAGGACTCCTCACCGGAATGATATGGGCAAATTACACGTGGGGAGCTCCTTGGGTGAATGACCCCCAGCTCAATGGAACAGCTGCCACCCTGCTGATCTATACCGCCTATTTTATCCTTCGGAATGCCATTCCCGACGAGCAGAAAAAAGCCAGGCTTTCGGCTGTGTACGGTATATTCGCTTTTGTCATGATGTTCGTATTCATCATGATCATTCCGAAAATGACCGACTCCCTTCATCCCGGCAAGGGCGGAAATCCGGGTTTCAACAAATACGACCTGGATAGTAATATGCGGATGGTCTTCTACCCTGCAGTCATCGGCTGGACCCTTCTTGGGGTATGGATGGTCAACCTGAGAATACGCCTTCGTAAAATAGAATGGCAACGTAACTCCAACTGAACTATGCTCAAATTCCTCAGCATTATTGTGACCATACTTTTCCTGGCTGCATCGTCTGCTTTTTCACAGTCCGTTGAAATGGCAGACAGCATGCAGGCGCAGGGGAAGATCAATGTGGTCGTTGCCGTCGCATTTCTTGTCCTGGCGATCCTATTCGCCTGGCTGATCCGTATGGAATTCCGTGTGCGCCGTATGGAAAAAGAACAAGGTACCCGGTCTTAAGAACGCGTTCACCCCATGAAGAAGTCACACATACTTGCCATCATCGTCATTGCCATCGGATTGGCGGTGGTCGTAAGTTCCATCAGCAATTCCAGCACCTATGCGCCCTTCCGCACGGCCATGGAATCGCAGGGCAAATCCTTTCACGTGGTAGGAAAAGCCAACCTCCAAAAGGATTTCATCTACAATCCGGAGGTGAATGCAAACCTTTTCGGATTTTACATGACCGATAACGAGGGTCAGGAGCAACTGGTGCTCTACAACGGTACAAAGCCTCAGGATTTTGAGCGGGCCGAGCAGATTGTCGTCGTCGGCAAGATGGAGGGAGATCAGTTCCTGGCAAGTCAGATCCTGATGAAATGCCCTTCGAAGTACAACGGAAGCGAACAGGACCGCCTCAAGGTTGCCGGTGAGCAAGCCGGCTGAGGATTACGCTTCCTCTTTTTCATTTCTTTCAAAGCAAACATCTAATGGATATCCAATACACCGGCGAGCATCTCGCCTACGGACAGATCGGCAACCTGCTGGTCATCTTCTCCTTTACATTCGGTTTGCTCTCCACCCTTTCCTTCCTTTTGTCGCTGCGCAAAGAGGGTGTTGAATCGGACTCCTGGTACAAGCTGGCCAGGACATCGTTCTTCATTCATGCTTCCGCAGTCATCGGTATCATCTTTCTAATCTACTACCTGATCCACGGACGTTTTTTTGAGTACTACTACGTTTGGCAGCACTCCAACAGCATCTTACCTACCCGTTACATGTGGGCTTGCTTGTGGGAAGGTCAGGAGGGCAGTTTCCTGGTGTGGACCTTCTGGCATGTGGTACTGGCCTTCTTCATTCTTGGCCGCAGGAACACCTGGACAGCTCCGGTCATGTTCACGGTGATGATCATCCAGACTTTCCTGGCCTCGATGTTACTTGGACTTGAATTCGGCGGTATCAAAATCGGGTCCAACCCGTTCATCCTGTTACGCAATCACCCTGACTTTGCGAACCTGCCATTCATTCAAATGCCCGACTACCTGTCACGCATCAGTGACGGCCGCGGATTGAATCCGTTGTTGCAGAATTATTGGATGGTCATCCATCCTCCGACACTGTTCCTTGGATTCGCAGCAACGGCCATCCCCTTCGCTTATGCCATCGGTGGATTAATAACGAGAAAGAACAGGGAGTGGATCGCCCCCTCTCTACCCTGGATCTATTTCGCAATCATGGTTCTTGGCACCGGCATATTGATGGGCGGTGCCTGGGCTTATGAGTCCCTCAGCTTCGGAGGATTTTGGGCCTGGGATCCGGTTGAAAATGCCAGTCTTGTCCCCTGGCTGACACTGGTCGCCGCGGCCCACGTCATGCTTATTCACAGGAAGAATGGAACCGCCCTGGGCAGCTCTTACATTCTGGCCATCATCAGCTTCCTTCTCATCCTCTACTCCACCTTCCTCACCCGGAGCGGAATACTTGGCGATACTTCGGTTCACGCTTTCACCGATCTTGGCATGCGCGGCCAACTTATCCTATATATGCTGTTTTTTGTCATCATGTCGGCGGTACTGATGTGGATCAACCGCAATGCGCTCAAAGGACCCGACGAGGAAGAATCCCTAAGCAGCAGGGAATTCTGGATGTTCATCGGCACACTGATCCTCACGGTATCGGCCATCCAGATCACCATCACTACCTCGCTTCCCGTCATCAACAAGGTCTTCGGAACCAACATGGCACCACCCGAAGACGTCATCAATTTCTACAACTCCTGGCAGGTCCCTCTGGCCGTTGTCATCGCCCTATTGATGGCTATCGGACAATTTTTCCGTTGGAGACAATCCGACACCCGGACGGTCGTACGTAAACTTGGAGTTTCCTTTGTCATCGCAATCATCTGCACGCTGCTTTACGAACTTGCTTTCGAATTCACCCGATTCCAATACAGCCTGCTTCTTTTCACTTCACTCTGGGCATTTTTTGCCAACCTCGACTACATGTTGCGCACTTTGAAGGGAAAGATCTCCTTTTCGGGTGCCAGTGTCGCTCACATGGGCATGGCTCTTATTCTCCTGGGATCGCTTGTGGCCAATGGCGAAAAACAAGTCATCAGCCAAAACAAGTTGCGTGTCGACCTGGGAAAGGATTTTCCAAACAACGAGAACATCCTGCTATACGAGCGTGACACTTTACCCATGGGTGATTATTACGTAACGTACAAAGGCCGGCAGAAAGAGGGGATCCATATCCAGTTCGAAGTGGAATATTTCAAGCGTGACCTCGATAACGGGCAACTTGAAAAATCGTTTTCACTCTTCCCCAGCGTACAGCTCAACAAGCAGATGGGCAACGTCAGCGAGCCCAGCACAAAGCACTATTGGAACAAGGATGTCTACACTCACGTCACCTATGCGGAGATGGAAGGTGGTGAAAAGGAGCAGCAAGATGACACCTACAAGGAGAACAAGCCCATTGAGCTAGCTATCGGCGACACGGTCACCACCAGCAACAGTCTTGTCGTTTTGGAAGGGATCAACAAAGAACTCGATCGGAGCAAGCTGATGTTAAATGATAATGACCTGGCGGTTTCTGCACGATTGCTTGTCATGGATGTGAACAAAGACCTCTATCGAGTAGAACCGGTATTCATTATCCGTGAAAACACCATGATGAACCGACCGGTCGAAATCGACGAGCTGGGATTGCGTTTCACTTTTGAAAAGATCCTACCCGACGAGAACAAATTCCGGATCCTCATCGCCGAAAAGAAATCGAACAGCCGCGACTTCATCATCATGAAGGCCATCGTTTTTCCACAGATCAACATCCTTTGGATCGGCTGCATCCTGCTCATGGCCGGTTCATGGCTTGCCATACGCCAGCGTCTTTCCGAAAACAAAAGGGACAGTCATTCGAACATTACACCGGAAGTATGAAATACGGTGTGATCGGTTCGGGAAATCTGGCTTCGCACCTCGTCAAGGCCCTGGTGCGGGCAGGGTATCCGCCGGAATTCATCATCAGCCGCAATCCATCAACAGGAAAAAAGCTGGCCCGCATCTCAGGTTCTCCGCTGGTTGAGCAACTTCCTAAAACCGGACGCTCGACGCCGTTGCTACTGATTTGCACAAACGACGACTCCATCCCCTCTCTTTTCAAAAAACACGCTCAATCAGGATATATTCTGATCCACTTTTCAGGTGGATTGCCTTTGATTGAAACCGGAAAAGGGAGTGCGGGCAGCGGTGTCCTTTGGCCTGTGCAAACTCTTTCTGCAGGAAGCCGTCCGAACTGGAAAAACATACCACTGTGTCTCGATGCAAGCAACACCACGACCAGGACCCGGCTTCGTCAACTCGCACGAGCTCTGGGAGGACCCACCACAGAACTCAACAGCCGCCAAAGGGCCATAATCCATCTTGCTGCCGTTTTCGCCAACAACTTTGTGAATGCCCAATTCATCATGGCCAAAAAGTTACTCGATGAAGAAGGGCTGGATTTCAACATCCTCAAACCGTTGATCCTTCAAACCGCCCAGGGCATTTTTCAATCACCACCCGACACCATTCAAACGGGTCCTGCACGTCGTGGGGACGGGGCCGTTATTGAAAGGCAATTGAATATGCTGAAAAACGAACCGGAGATCAAAGCGGCCTATGCTGCCATCACGGCTTTCCTTTTGAAGAAATACCACCAATAGCGATCACTTACCGCCCGCACCGGGGAAAATGCGCTTGAGGTTATCGAGGCTACCGTCGTCGTTCCTTGGAAAGACACCCTTGCTCACCGTGCGGATATCCTCTATGGAATAAAATGCCTGGGGTTGATGAATTTCAATCAACCTTCTGACGATCTCGATGTCCTTCCGCTTAAGCACTGTCAAAATGATCTTGACCGGACCTTTGGCCCCCATGGCATCGATCGTAGTGATCCCGAAGCTATGCTCCACCAGGCTGCGCCGAAGCTCTTCAGAATGCTGTTGGGTGATGATGCGCATCACCTGAAGTCCAAGGGCAAGTCGCTCCTCGATTTTGATTCCGACAAAGATTCCCATGGAATAGCCAAGAGCGTAAGCCACGAAGCACACCGGATTGCTCAGGTTACGCATGATCTGACTGATGGCAAGTAACCAGATCAGCACTTCGATGAATCCGAGGAAAGGAACAATGTACTTGACCGATTTGCTCAGAAAAATATTTCTCAGTGTCGCCAGCGTTACATCACACATGCGGGCCAGGAAAATCAACAGGGGCAATACCACCCATTGAAACACCTCCGAATTCAAAGT
>JAULUX010000186.1:0-3538 GCA_032111385.1 Bacteroidia bacterium | reverse complement strand
CAATGCAGGAACGCCGGAACAAGCCGTTTGTGCGAGGACATGAAAGTCCCTTGATCCGGAAGGAACAGAAGGCCGTGGATCGATGAGGAAGCAGGATGCCGACTCTGGTGCATAGTGAATCAACGAGGCGGCGGGGTAAACCTCCAGAGATGTCCCGATCACCACAAAAACATCAGCCATCGACACAATGGCAATTGCATCGTCCATCGCCGGAACGGCCTCGCCGAACCAGACAATGTGCGGGCGCAACTGACTTCCTTTAGCACACCGTTCTCCAAGGGTCAATTCACTACCGTCTATCGGATAGACAAGGCTCGGATCCACGGTGCTTCTCGACTTGCGAATCTCTCCATGCAGGTGCAATACGTTGGTTGTGCCGGCACGCTCGTGAAGGTCATCGATGTTCTGAGTGACCACGTGAACTTCGAAATAGTTCTCCAACATTGCCAATGCCAGATGAGCGGCGTTCGGTTGCGCTTCCAACACTTGTCGCCGGCGAAGATTGTAGAAATGAAGCACCTTTTCACGATCACGCTGCCAGGCACCCGGTGTAGCCACTTCTTCGATCGCATACTCCTCCCATAGGCCGTCGCTGTCGCGGAATGTACGGATGCCGCTTTCAGCGCTGACTCCGGCACCGGTGAATACAACCAGCCTCTTCATTCATGCAAATTTCCGCTATCCCGCTTGATAACCGCGAATAAAACCAATGAATGTTTCAACCGGTGTCGGTTCAAATCGAACCGACTCAGACTATCCGAGCAGAATCGGGAAAACGGTAGCCACGCAGCAGTTCTTCCGCCGACATCCTTTTCTTACCGGGTAACTGCAGTTCGAGCACATGCAAAAATCCATCTGAAGCACTCACCTTGATCGACTTCCCGTCACAGATCAACTCATGGGTCAACACCGTGCCGGCCGTTTCCGGACGACTCCGAAAGACCTTCACCTGTGTTCGGGAACCGTCCGGTTGTTCCAACTCAAAGAATGCAGAAGGATACGGACTCAACCCTCGGACAAGGTTGTGCAATTCATCAACAGGCCGGGAAAAATCAAGCCGCATATCCTCACGGAAAATCTTCGCGGCGGAATGCAAAACCTCCCCCTCACGAACAAAGGAGGATTGAGGTCGAATCACGACTTTCCCGGCTTCGATTTCCCGAACGGTTTTCAAAACAAGCCCGCAACCGATCATCATCATCCGGTCATGCAACTCACCTGCCGTCTCGTCCGGACCGATCTCTACTTCCTCTCTGTGTATGATGTTTCCCGTATCGATTTCGTGCTGTAGAAAAAAAGTCGTTACGCCGGTTCGCTTCTCTCCGTTCATGATAGCACGTTGGATGGGAGCTGCACCCCGATATTGCGGAAGAAGTGAACCATGAAGATTGAAGGTACCCAAACGAGGCATGGACCAAAGTGCTTCGGGGAGCATTCGGAAGGCGACAACCACCTGCAGATCGGCATTCAGGCTCCTGATTTCATCCAGGAAAACGGGATCTTTCAGTTTCTCCGGTTGAAGAACCTTCAAGCCCAGCTCAAGTGCCGCATTTTTGACATCAGAAGGTGCAGGCTTCAGGCCACGACCGGCAGGCCTATCGGGTGCGGTAACAACCGCAACCACATTGTAGCCATTGCTAACCAGAATTTTCAGGGAAGGCACAGCGAAAGCAGGTGTGCCCATAAATACAATTCGCAACGCGGAATTCTCAGGTGTGATCATAGTTGCTTGCCTGCCCACTTCAAACTACGAAGGTAAATTGTTCCGAAAACTCCCATGCATAACCAATAGATGGTTTCTGCCATCCACACCAGCTCCAGCGAAGCATTCGATGAAACAGTCAACACGACATGTACCATGTAAACGACAAGACTCACTATTTCAATGCGCATGGCAGCCGAGGTCATTCCGGTCCCCGAAACAGCCATTAGCACAACCATTGCCGGACCGAAAAATGCTGTAGACAAGCACACTACCCGGAAACTCCCCATGGCCTCGGCGGCAAGCAGGGCATCCGGTGTACATAAACCCAGGAAATAATCTGAGAAGAGGAGGCTTACCGAAATCGATAAAAGGCAGAAGAAGAACGCCATCCTGGCAATGCGTGCGGTCAACCCCAACACGTCGCTCGTTCGCCCCTGGCCAATAATGTTGGACACCATTGTATTCGCCGCCTGCGAAAATCCCCAGACCGGTGTCATCAGAATCATGTAAACAGCTCGAACCACATTTGAAATGGCCAACTCACGTGAACCAAGCTTCTCGATAAAAACGAAAAAGAGAAACCACGCGCCCATGGACAGAAAATGCTGAAAGACGACGGGCAATGACAACCGAAATAGCTGCAGATATACAGCTGCCGACTTCACCCGAAATCCGAACAACCCGTAAGTCGAACGGGTTTTCCCGTTCAGCATGTACCCCAATCCGAGCAATGCCGCAGCAGCTTCAGAAATTGCGGAGGCCAGTCCACTACCATAGATTCCCATTGGTGCGATGCCGAGTCCACCAAATACGAACAAGTAATTCAGCCCGACATTCATCACCATCATCAATGCCGTGGTGGCCGTGATGATCCTCGTACTGGCGATACCGGTATAGAAACTTCGGACCAGCACCAAAATCATCATGGGCAAAATCCCCCAGCTACGTCCTGAAAGGTATTGCAACGCATTTAAGCTGACCTGCTTGTCTTGAATAAGCCTGTCGATAAGGAAAGGCATACCCGTAAGCATGAAAAACGCCATGAGTAAACCCAGGGCGACAAGGATCAGGAACGCATGATCGAAAACAAGTCCCGCATCTTTCGGACTCCCCTCTCCTTCCCTCCTGGCAACCAGGATCTGACATCCTGTTCCGAAGGCCACTCCAATCATCACCAACAAAAAGTAAAAGACCCCGCCGAGCGCAGATGCCGCCAGCTGGACCTCACCGATTCTGGACACGAACACCACATCGGTGAAATTGATCACCGTGTTGCCCAGGCTGCTGAGCATAATGGGCCATGCTATTCGCCAGACTTCTTTGTACCCGGAATCGACCTTCATACCCGGGATTCACTAAAGTCACAAACAGAAACAGGAATCGGGTAAATGTTCAACATTCCCCCGGCTGCTCCAAAACCATTTTGTAATGGGGGATTCCGGCTTCGAAAAAAAGAGGGCCGGTCGATTTAAAACCAGCCCTTTCATAGAGTTTCATTGCAGCAACCTGTGCATGCAGGTAAACCGTCTTCCCCTGTTCTTTGACTTCATCCAGTACTGACTTCACCAGGAGCGAACCTGCTCCCCGGTTCCTGTATGCGGGCAGAACTGCGAACCGCTCGAGTTTTATCCCCTTTTCCGTGTGGCGCCAACGAGCCGTGCCCGCGGGTTGACCGTCGTCAAAGAGCAAGAAGTGCCTTGAAATGCCTTCAAACTCATCGTATTCTTCCTCCGGACTGACATTCTGCTCCTCGACAAAAACCTGCCTCCGGATGGCATATGCCATTTCCGATTGTTCCTTATCAGCAGTTGTAAAGACCTTGATCGAGTACTT
>JAULUX010000185.1:0-6403 GCA_032111385.1 Bacteroidia bacterium | reverse complement strand
TTGCGTTGTTTGAATTCGTTTTTGGTGGTGACATCCGCAGAGCAAAGCATCATCAGGTCCTCGATATCATCGCCGGCTTCGAAGAGTAAACGCCTGACAGCCGAATCGGTCACTTCGCTTTTGGCCAGTACTATCGGGCGCAGGTGCAGCAAAACGAGCTTTTGTACGTATTTCATTTTCTCGTTAAGCGGTAATTTCAGTTGGCGGAAAATCCCGGGAACCATACGTGCGCCCTTGTCTTCATGTCCATGAAAGGTCCATCCCTGTCCGGGTTCGAAGCGTTTGGTTGCCGGCTTCGCGATATCGTGCAAAAGCGCAGCCCACCGCAGCCAAAGGTTAGAGGACATGTCCGCCAGATTGTCCAGTACCTCCAGGGTATGGAAAAAGTTGTCTTTGTGACTTTTGCCTTGAACGGTATCCACTCCTTCAAGCTGGGCGAGCTGAGGGAAGATGAGGGGGAGCAGACCGCACTCCCGAAGCAGAAGGAATCCGACGGAAGGTTTGGTACTGGAAAGTGTTTTATTCAGTTCCTCCGCCACCCGCTCCATCGAAATGATGCGGATCCGCTCTTTTTGGGAACGAATGGCATCAAACGAGTTTTGTTCGATGTGGAAGCCAAGCTGCGAAGCGAACCGGATGGCACGCAACATCCGGAGTGGATCATCGGAATAGGTGATCACGGGATCCAGCGGGGTTCTGAGAATGCCTTGGGCCAGATCACTGATTCCGTTGAATGGATCGATCAGGCAACCGTAATCATTTTTATTCAGGCTGATGGCCAGGGCATTGATGGTGAAGTCACGGCGGTTCTGGTCATCGATAAGCGTACCGCTGTGGACGGTGGGTTTACGGGATTCGGGAACATACGATTCCTTCCGTGCACCTACGAACTCGATATCGAGGTCCTGGTAGTGCAGCATGGCTGTTCCGAATGTTTTGAAAACATGGACCTGTTCACGTATTTCCAAAGCTGCTGCAACCTGGTGCGCCGCCTCAATTCCATCGCCCAAAACCGTAATGTCGATGTCCTTGCAGGGGCGACCTAAAAGAAGATCACGTACATAACCTCCGATAAGATAAGCGGGTGTGCCGGATTGTTGTAAAGTGTTTGCGATCTTATGGAACAGACTTCCCTCTCCTGAAAGTTCTACGAATTGCGGCAGCACGGTCATACAGCTTCAAAATTAGCATGAATGTGAAAATGGCAGACCCCTTCGAAGCAGAAATTCATTCAGGGTGCGTTTTTCAAGCCGCTCATTTTGGACCAAGCCGGCCGATCCGCATTTTTTCCTTTGCGACGCAGAACTGATCAATGTCATGGGGTCACTACCCAAAGGTCATTGGTGGTCCATTCGCCTCGCCGGAAATTTGCACCATAAACCAGCAACACTTTACACTTATGGAAAAGAAACCCCTTTACGATTTGCACGCAGATCACATCGAATGGAAAAACAAGATTTCGTTCTATCGTGACGAAATGGAGATCATGAAACGACGATTGGCTGAGATCGCTTCGAAAAACACCGACAAGGAGGTGCAGGCGATGGTTGAACACTTTCAAAACCAATTGATCGTTCAGGACGAGCAGTCGGATATCCTTCACCACGACGTCGGCGAGTACGAGAAAGTCATCCAGACGCACCTTGAGAAAAACGAAGTGGCTGCAGATCATGTGAAATGGAACGACCATACGCACATGCGCGACCGTATAGACACTTTCGAAAAAATCATGAATGACTTGCGCAAGGAGTTGATTGGTTTCCTGGCGAAGTGGATGTAAATACTTAAGGTTCTCTTTTTGGTCGGTCCTCTGACCTGAAGTCCGTTCAGTAATTGAGCGGACTTTTTTATGGATTCAAATCAATCAATTGACCACGAGCCTGGCCACATAACGGCGATCACCATCCGTCACCACAAGAGAGTACAATCCGTCGGTAGGGAGTTCGTCAACCTCCTGGCTGAAAAGTTGGCCCGGTTGAGTTCGGGCCGACCCGCTTTGAATCTGGCGCCCGCAGATATCGAAAATCCTCCATTCGACGGTTTGACCCGATTGTGGTTGTATCACAAACCGAATCGAAGTTCCAACGGAAGGATTGGGATAAACAAGAAGCTGTGCATTTTCCGGATTTGCAGGAAATTGAACTCCGAGCAATTGTCCGGCGAATGAAAAGTCGGGTATGCCATGTCCAAGCAAGGTGTCCGGGTTGAGGTTTTGATGTGCGCTGGCACGTACGGCCTCTATCAGGTCCTGGCCATTTACAAGCGGCTGAGCTTGCCAAAGACAAGCCACAGCTCCCGCAAGCAGGGGAGAGGAAAATGACGTTCCGTTCCCTTGTACGGGTTGGTTGTTTGAATAAGGAGAGTAAAGCCATGTTCCTGAACCGCATGCGGCGACATCAGGCTTTACACGGCCATCGAAGCTCGGTCCGTTGCTGCTAAAGGATGCATAGAAGCCGTTGTTGTCAACTGCTCCGATGGACAGGATGGAGTCTGCATCAGCCGGGGCGCCGATGTAGTTCCAGTTCGAGTTGCCGGAATTGCCCGCACTGTTCACCACAACGATTCCTTTCGCAGCGGCCCAATCAGCAGCTATGGTGGATGGATTCGTATCGCCATCCATATCGGAGTAGGTGTGGTCCTGTGAGGGGTCATCGAAGGTGGTGTAACCCAGGGAGCTGTTGATGATATCGGCCCCGGCGCTATCGGCGAATTCAGCTGCAATGCACCAGTTGTATTCTTCAATGATGTATTCCGTTCCGGCATCTTCCGATCGGAGAAGGATATAATTGGCACCGGGCGCGGTGCCGATCAGGCTGTCTGGAACATGCGACGCCATGCAGGACAAAACCGCTGATCCATGGTAGTGGTCGTCATAGACATCCGGTTCACGATCGACGAAATCCCAGGTTGCATCGATCCGATTCGACAAGCGCAGGCTATCGAAGCATGACATCTGCGGCAGGTCAAGGAATCCGGCATCGAGAACGGCAATACATATGCCTTGGCCGCGGTGTCCGGAAAGGTGTAGTGGGGCGAGGTTAAGTTGCTGGATCTGTCCTGCGGCATAACCGTAGGAAAGGTTGTTGTTTTTGGCAATGGATGGCGATTTACTACGTTGCAGGGGTGATTCGATCTGGAATTTGTCCACGTGGCCTCCGGGTCCGGGTCTTCCTACGTCCACCGACGATTGAACAAAGGGCAGAGCCATGATGGCATTGAGCACAGAAGCAGATCCAATCTCCACAATGGCCGCGTTGAACCATTTGGAAACATTGAGCACGTTGGCACCGGCATTGGCGAGAGCCTGCACATAGCCCGTGTTAACGGGTAAGTCGGATGAGTCAATCGCAATGTTTTGTCTCAAGCGGCGGTCGATGGCACGTTGGGACAGGAATTGCGATGGGTTGCTTAAACTGAAAGTGGAGTTGTTTTTGTCTTTGAAGAATATGACCAGGCGGTCCTGTGCCTGTGTCGAAAAAACGCTCAACACAAGGAGTAGGGTGGGGAGGAGACGTTTTTTCATCGGGGTTCGTAGTCGATTAGAGTTTCAGTATAGATGTAGCCCGAACGGACCGTTGTCAATGGGAAATTGTAAGTCAATGAAACATTTCTTCGGTAGGTCAAGCCTGGTCCTTGGGCGTATTTTTCCAAACCGTATTGCCTGGTGATTCGGTTGCCGACCGAGTCACCTTGCAGCACGGTTGCTGTTGTAGAGAACGTCATTCCGGCGGCTGTATCACTACCGGTTTGCGTTATCCGATACGTTTCGGCGGGAAGAGTATTGAAAGCATTCCCATTCCAGCTCACTCCCACGCGCGCGGGGAAAGCCAGTTTGATATAACGGAAATTGTTTTCTGTTCTTTCTGCGCGCATTGTGGTGCGGTTTGCTGACCATACCCTATCGATGATCCAATCACCGGTTGGAGATTCCCGAAAGCGCTCGATCCTCTGAGTGGGTCTGCCCTCCAGGTCGCTGAATGTACCTGCGATTTTCTCCCGTATAAGGTAACTAATGGTGTCGTTTATTCCGGTGAAATCATCCCAGTAGATGGAGTCCACGGCATATACTCTGGTCAGGCCGGTGTCGATCGGAAAAAGCAGAGTGCCTTCCGGATCGGGTAATGTCACCTCGTCCTTTTCACTTGAGCAGGAAACAAAAAGCAAAAGCACCAGTGCAATTGAAATGGCCGGGAGTAAGTTTCGCATAGTTTCAAAGGTAATCGAAACGGTGACCTTTCGAAAGGGTCTTAGTGTTGGTTTTCAAGGCTCTTTTCGATAAAACCGCCGCCTATCACATCGTCGCCATCGTAAAAAACCGCACTTTGTCCGGGGGCGATGGCCTTTACCTGTGAATGGAAAACAACTTCGATATGGTTGTCAACCTGACGGATCGTGCTGAGCGCTCCGGGGTCTTTGTAACGGATCTTGGTGAGCGCCTCAATCGGTTCTGTGAGTAGATCCGTTTTCTGGAGATTGAAGTTTCGCACCGTCATTTTGGTTTGAAGAAGCTCTTCTTCGGGTCCGAGAACCACTGTATTGGTTTCCGGAAGGATTTGAGTGACATACAAAGCAGATCCCACAGCCACTTCGAGGCCTTTGCGTTGTCCGATCGTATAAAAGGGGTATCCACGGTGCTTGCCCAGAACGCGACCGCTGCTATCAACGAATTGGCCGCCTTCCAGTTCTTCCGAAAGACCCGGAACCCTGTGGCGAAGGAAGGAGCGGTAGTCGTTGTCAGGGATGAAACAGATCTCATAACTCTCACTTTTGTTGGCGAGATCATGAAGGCCCATTTCACGTGCCATTTCTCGTATCCGGCTCTTTTCAAAACCGCCGATCGGGAAAAGGGTGCGCGACAAACAGTCCTGACCCACACCCCATAGAACGTAACTCTGGTCTTTAGTGGCATCCAGTCCACGGGAAACGACATGTCTTCCGTTTTCCTCGCGTATCCTGGCGTAATGTCCGGTGGCGATGTAGTCGCAGTTCAGCATGTTCGCCCTCTTCAATAATGCTTCCCATTTGATATGGGTGTTGCACATGACACAGGGATTGGGTGTTCTTCCGGCCAGGTACTCGTCCACGAAATTGTCAATGACCGACTCCCCGAATTCCGAACGGATATCGAGTATGTAATGCGGAAACCCGAAGCGAACAGCAATGCTGCGGGCGTCGTTGATGGAATCGAGACTGCAGCATCCGGTTTCTTTGCCGTCGGTGCCTGAACTGGCGTAATCCCAGGTCTTCATGGTCAGTCCGACAACCTCGTACCCTTCTTCATGCAAAAGAATAGCCGCGACTGAACTGTCGATCCCGCCACTCATGGCCATCAATACACGGCCTTTTTTCGTTTCCATTTACGCACAAAGATACGGAAGTGCAAGCCCGTTGTCGGTAGTAGGGGGCAAGGTGGTCAGGCCCGGTTTCCTTTGCGGAATTGAATCTCCACCAGGTGTTTGTAGAGCCCCTCCCGGTTCAAAAGTTCCTGGTGACTGCCCGATTCAACAATGGTGCCTTCCTGAAGGACAAGGATCCGGTCTGCCCCTTGAATGGTGGCAAGTCGATGGGCGATGACGATGGAGGTGCGCCGCTGTGTGACCTGTCGGGTCGCTTTGGTGATCATCTCTTCGGTCTCCGGGTCCACACTGGAAGTGGCTTCGTCCAAAACCAGAACCGGAGTGTCGTACACGTGTGCCCGGACGAATGACAAAAGCTGTCGCTGGCCGGTCGAGAGCAGGTGTCCCCGCTCCTGGACGACGAAGTCGTAGTTGCCCGGTAGTTTGTCGATAAATCCATCGGCTCCGATCGACTGGGCCGAAGTTTTCATTTTTTCAAAAGGTATGTCCGGATTTTTCAGCGAGATGTTGTTGGCGATGGTGTCGGAGAAAAGAAAAACATCCTGCATCACCATTCCGATGTGTCGGCGAAGACCGGCCAGGTCGTAGTTTCGGATGTCCACGCCGTCGAGCAGGATTTCTCCTTTCTGTATCTCATAGAACCGGTTCAGCAAGCCGACGATGCTGGTTTTGCCTGCCCCCGTCGGACCGACAATGGCGATAGTCTCTCCGGGTCGAATGTGAAAGCTGATGCCCTTCAACACCCAGTTCGGTGCTTCGTTTTCGGTTGATGAGCCGTAATGAAACCACACATTGCGGAACTCGATTTCACCGCGTATCTGCCCGGGATTGAATTGACCTCCGGCAACGACTTGTTCCTCCTGATCCAGCAACGTAAGTATACGTTCGGAACTCACCATTCCCATTTGCAGGGTATTGAATTTATCGGCCAGTTCGCGGATCGGTCTGAAAAGCATGTTGATGTACATGATGAAAGCCACCAGGTTCCCGAAGGTCACGTCCTGGGTGATGATTCCGCCTGCTCCCCACCAGACAATGAGTCCGAT
>JAULUX010000184.1:0-5686 GCA_032111385.1 Bacteroidia bacterium | reverse complement strand
GGGGCAGCTCTTCAAGTGCTTTCAACACGGCTTCACGGATCAGCTCATTGTCTTTGGATTTGAAGCCGGGATCTTCCCCCGCACCCATCAAATCCTCAATAAACGAATAATTTTCGCCCTCGTCACTTGGTCTGGCGGTAAAATCCTCGTAAAGCAGGGGCTTATGTTTACGGTAACGATCGGTGATCTTGTTACGAGCCACCTTGTACAACCATGCCGCAGTCTGCTCGACCGGTGCCAATACCCTGTAACTAGCGGAAAGTTCGTAGAACACATCCTGTAAAATATCCTCTGCCTCGGCAGCATTTTTCACTCTTACCCGGATGAATTCAAACAATTTCTTCCGATAAGTTTTAAACGCCTGAAGGATGGAGTCATCCTGTTGCACCATGATTGAAAATGACGATGTATTCGAAACCATTGCAAGATTAATGACGAATCACATGGGTTTGTATTTTATGGACTAAAATCACCTACCATTATGACAATCCCAGGGTTTTAAGCTTAAAAAATTGAATATCTGAAACTTACGACCCATAAGCCCTACATTCGGTGGGGCTGTTCGGCAGGGAATCGCTAATTTCGCAGTTCGAAAAGGAACCCTCTTCCACTTGATATGGCACAGATCGAATTGAAAATGCCCAAAATGGGCGAAAGCGTCCACGAAGCAACCATTATTCGCTGGCTCAAAGAAGAAGGCGAGCAGGTCAAGGCCGACGAGTCACTTCTTGAAATTGCGACCGACAAGGTGGACTCAGAGGTTCCTTCGGTCGCTGCCGGTACGCTAGTGAAGAAACTCTTTAACGAGGGGGATGTCGTTCAGGTAGGTACAGCGATCGCACTCATCGAAACCGGTGCTGAGGCGCCTGCGATTGCCGCCACCCCTGCAAGCCCAACCGCTGCCGCTCAAGTAAACCCAAGTCCCGGCCAGTCGGTTTCTGCCGTTGCTTCGACATTGAACCCGCCCGTTCACTCACACCCCCTCTCAACCACGGCTTCTTCCAACTCAGGAAACCGGTTTTATTCTCCACTTGTCCGAAACATCGCCCAAACAGAAGGCATATCTCAATCTGAACTGGATGCGATACCCGGCACCGGTGCCGAGGGCAGGGTCACCAAGAAGGACATTCTGGCCCATTTAGAGAAAAGGACAACCACCGGTTCTGCACAAGTCATACAACAAGCACCTTCCTCCCAGCCAGTCGCGGGCACAGCACCGGTTGCGACAAACGCAACCCCAACGCCTGCACCGGCCACATCCATTTCCGGTGATGTCGAAATCATTGAAATGGACCGAATGAGAAAACTCATTGCGGACCACATGGTCATGAGTAAACAGACCTCGCCCCATGTCACCTCCTACGTTGAAGCGGATGTAACCAACCTGGTACTTTGGAGGGACAGGATCAAGTCTTCATTTGAAAAGCGTGAAGGAGAGAAGATCACGTTCACCCCTGTTTTCATCGAGGCGATCGCCCGGGCAATAAAAGATTTCCCACTCATCAATGTCAGCGTTGACGGAAACCGTATTCTGGTTAAGAAAAACATTCATATTGGTATGGCCACCGCCCTACCAAGCGGGAATCTCATCGTACCGGTCATTAAAAACGCGGACCGGATGAACCTGGTCGGGCTGACCAAATCAGTTAACGACCTGGCCAGGCGCGCCCGCGAAAACAAGCTATTGCCGGATGAAATCCAGGGCGGAACCTTCACTTTAACCAATGTGGGCAGTTTTGGCAACGTCATGGGCACCCCCATCATTAACCAGCCCCAGGTCGCCATTATGGCTGTCGGAGCCATCCGTAAAAAACCTGCAGTAATCGAAACACCACAAGGCGACGCCATTGCCATCCGACACATGATGTTCCTGTCGATGAGTTACGACCACCGCGTGGTGGACGGCAGTTTAGGCGGAAGATTCATCCGAAAGGTGGCAGACTATTTGGAACAATTTGATTATCAAAGGGAAATATAACCTATCATTTTCCCATCCAAACTTGTTCATTCCAATTTATAGCGTAATTTTGCGCTCCGTTTCGTAAGAAACACCCCCTTGGCCCGTTCGTCTAGGGGTCTAGGACATCTCCCTTTCACGGAGGAAACACGGGTTCGATTCCCGTACGGGCTACAAAAACGATTGAAATGACGGTCCGGTATCGTATCTTTGATACCGTTCAGTAAAACAGAATTCTCATGGCAAACCACAAATCGGCCGAAAAGCGAATCCGCTCCAACGACACCAAGCGTGTCCGCAATCGCTACCAGGCTAAGACAACCCGTAATTTACTGAAGGAACTGAGGTCAAACACCGATAAGTCCAAAGTCGCCGCAATGGTTCCCGAGGTTAGCGCCATGCTTGACCGTTTGGCCAAAAAGAACGTCATCCACAAAAACAAAGCTGCCAATTTGAAGTCCAGCATTCAGATGCACCTCAACAGCCTAAAGTAACACAAGTAGATACAAACGTATGCAAACGCCTTCCCAATAACGGGGAGGCGTTTTGTTTTTTTCCTTTGTCCACTATTCTACATCTATGTCACAGTCTCAGGCTTTGTCGGACAATCGACAGGCATTGCCTATCAAACATTGGTCCCCCCACGAACGCCCCAGGGAAAAATTACAAGAATCAGGGGCTCAGGTTTTAACTGATTCGGAATTGCTTGCGATTTTACTCCGGAATGGCACGGCCAGCGAATCGGCCATAGAGGTGGCCCGCAGGTTATTGACATCCTTCGGCAACGATCTGTTCGAACTGGCCCGCAGCAATTGGAGGGAGTTGGCATTACAAAAGGGCATCGGACCGGTTAAATCACTAACGATCATTGCCGCCCTTGAGCTCGGGAGGAGATGCAGACTGGCTGAAGCGAAAACCAAACCGAAAATCACCAATAGTGGAGATGCGGCTGCGCTTCTTGAACCGATCCTTAGGGACTTGACCCACGAAGAGTTCTGGGTGATCATCCTGAACCGAGCCAACCGGGTCATGGGAATAAAACCGATCAGCAAAGGGGGGATTTCGGGAACCGTGGTCGACCCCAAGCTGATATTCCATGAAGCGCTCCATGCGAAAGCCTCCGGACTCATTCTGGCCCACAATCATCCAAGCACCAACCCACGCCCTAGCGAAAGTGACATCCAGCTTACCCGAAAGCTAAAAGAGGGGGGACGATTACTTGAAATAGCGGTACTTGATCATATCATCATCGCGGGCTCCAGTTTTTATAGCTTTGCGGATGAAGGTGCGCTTTGAAGAAAAAGCGATAATCACCTTTCCATTTCCGCTCGGCAACCATGTCTGTTTGCAACCATGTCATGATCTTCAGCCCCAAACGATCACCCCGTTTGAGGTATGTTTTGAATGTCATCCTAAAGGACTTACTGGGGTTGGAGTATTCCCTAAGTGATAATCGAACGGAATTTCTGAATCACACAGGACCTAAATTCAGCTACAGCGATCATCCACTAGGCGACGAACTTTTTTTCTTCGCCTCGCGACTGCTCTTTGAAAAAGGTATTGAAGACCAGCAAATCAATGTATTCGATTGGAAGGGATGTCCCGTCTTCTACGGAACACACCCGAAATATGAAATCCCTTTTGATCTGTTCGCCGCCTCTTTCTATCTGATCAGCCGTTATGAGGAATATTTGCCTCACATCAAAGACAATCACCTTCGCTTTAGTCCTCAGCAAAGTCTCGCCTTTCAAAAGAACTTCCTTCATCGACCGGTAGTGAATATCTGGGCCATGGAACTCCGAAATGTGTTGCATAAGCTTTTCCCGGAATTGAACTTCACTGAACCGACCTACCGTTTCATCCCGACATTCGACATCGATTCAGCTTACGCTTATCGCGAAAAAGGATTGGTCAGGCAGACCGGATCTTTCGCCAAGGACCTGTTGAACCTGAATTTCCAGAAAATCGGCGAGCGAATCAAAGTCCTGTCGGGATTAGAGACCGACCCCTATGACACATACGACTGGCAGTTGGAAATAAGCAGGAAACACCATGTCCGCCACTTGTATTTTTTCCTTGTCGGCGACTACGGCGAATACGACAAGAACATCCCATTGGAGGGAAGCCGAACCTTTCAAGCCCTGATCAAGTCGATTGCCGATTATGCTGATGTCGGCATTCATCCCTCCTACGCTAGCAATTCGAACAAAAAACAACTTCATAAAGAAATAAGAAGACTGAGCAAAGTGCTGAAGCGCGAGATCGTACGAAGCCGCCAGCATTTCCTGAAGGTCAGCTTTCCGGAAACCTACCGTAACCTGATCGAATTCGACATCACCGAGGATTATTCGTTAGGCTACGCATCCGAAATCGGATTCCGGGCGAGCATCTGCACGCCATTCCCTTTTTATGACCTGGACCTGGACATGCCCACAAGGCTGATCCTTTTTCCGTTCGCTATGATGGACGGCACCATGAAGGACTACATGAAACTTACTCCCAGGCAATCGGTCAGCCGTGCAAAAGCGCTTATTGATGAAGTGAAAGCCGTGAACGGCACCCTAATTACTCTATGGCACAACCAAAGTGTGAATGATAAGGAAGAATGGGCAGGCTGGCGCGGCGTCTACGAAGAGATCGTATCCTATGCCATGAAAAACACAGGGGTCGAAGCCGTCAACGCATGAAGCAGGCTATTGTGACATGGGCACTACGGAATCTGCCTGAATCCGCCTTGGCCAAGGTGATGGCTTTACGGAAAGCCTTTCGCAGACGGTATCTAAAAATCCAATCGAAAAACAATCCTCTGCGCTACGAACAAATCCTTCACGACATGCAAGAGATCGGAATCCGGCAAGGTGATTCTGTTCTCGTCCACAGCAGTCTCAGTAAAATCGGTTTTGTTGAGGAGGGCGCCACAACCGTCATCCGAGCCCTTCTTGGTGCGATCGGTGATCAGGGCACTTTGCTGATGCCTTCATTCCCCGCACCCGGACGGAATAAAGATCACCTTGAATCTTACCCGGTTTTCGATGTCCGGTCTACCCCTTCGCAGATGGGATCAATCAGCGAGGAGTTCAGAAAAATGCCCGGAGTCGTACGAAGTCTCCACCCCACCGACCCGGTATGCGCATTGGGACCACTCGCCTCCTACTACACCGGCACCCATTTCGGTCAATTGACGCCTTACAACGAGCACTCCCCTTTTCGAAAACTCATTACAAAACGTGGTAAAATCCTGATGTTGGGCACCACCCTGAACGGCGCTTGTACAAGCCTTCACACGCTGGAAGATGCGGTTGACTTTCCGTATCCTGTTTATGATTCGAAAATCTATTGCGTTAATGTCATCGATGAATCAGGACATAGATTGCAAATGGAGACCCGCGTCCACAATCCGGAATATTCCGCCAAACGAAATGCAGATGCCCTTCTTCCGGTATTCCAACGGGCGGGAGTCGTTAAGCAAGGAACTATCGGTGAGGCACAATCGTTGCTGATTGACGCTTCCGGCTTCTTCACCGCGATGCTTTCGGCATTCGAATCAAAAGGCATCACCATGTACACACCGAAAGGCGCTTTCTGAACATGCAGATCTACCTCACTTTTGATTATGAACTCTATTTTGGCGCCCGCACCGGATCGCTTCAGAAGTGCATCCTGGAACCTTCACGGATGCTAATGGATGTGGCGAGGAGGCATGCTATTCGTTTTTGTATGTTCGTGGAT
>JAULUX010000183.1:0-2624 GCA_032111385.1 Bacteroidia bacterium | reverse complement strand
GGAATGCCGAAAGACTGGATATCCTGCGCAAAGAAGCCCTGGAGGAGGGACTTGTTATTGACACCCTGCTCACGGACATGAGCAGTGAAGATGATATTGAACACATGGTGAATACAGCCGTTGAGAAACACGGCACGCTTGACATCCTGGTGAACAATGCGGGCATCATGGATTCGTTCGAACCTGTTGCGGAACTGTCCAATACCGTTTGGGAAAAAGTGATGCGTATCAATGTCGAAGGAGTATTCAAATCCATGCGTGCAGCCATGCGAATCTATCTTCCCAAAAACGAAGGCATTATCATCAACATCGCCTCTGTAGGTGGCCTTCAGGGTGCACGCGCCGGCGCAGCATACACGGCCAGTAAGTTTGCAGTAGTGGGGTTGACCAGGAACACCGGTTATCTTTACGCCAAAACCGGTATCCGTTGCAATGCCATCGCCCCCGGAGCGGTACAAACCAACATCGGAGAGACCATTGATTATTCCAAAATGACCCCTTTAGTGAATGACCGAATCATGTCGGGCATGGTTCTAAACCCCAGGACAGGAGATCCGCTTGAAATCGCCAAAGCCGCATTGTTCCTCGCGTCAGACGCATCGAGCTTTGTGAACGGACAGGTGCTTGTTGTGGACGGAGGGTGGACCGCTTACTGATTCAACTCCTGATGATCGTGAGAAGAAAATCGCTCCGGCACCTGGCTTTATTATCCGGATGGATTCTCTACTTTGCCGCCTCACATGCACAAGAAACCGAAAACATGAACGTTTCGGTGACCGGTGCGATGCGTGAGACCATGTGGAACGGGCAACTCTCCGGACTGATAGACCTGGATTCGCTGAAGTCACAAGACCATTTTTTCGGATTGGGCCCATTGGAACACCTTCATGGAGAAATCATGCTGATGGGCGACACCTGTTACGTTTCAACGATTAACCCGAACGGAAGAGCGTTTGTTGAAAAAACATACAAAGCAAAGGCCCCATTCTTCGTATATGCCCGTGTAGACAGATGGGAGTCGATTCAGCTACCCACAGGCGTTAGTGATATTAAAAGGCTAGAGTCCTTTCTGGACTCCACCACAGGAAAACAACCGAGACCCTTCGCTTTTCAGATACAGGGGCACGTCAGAAGTGCGCAAGTTCACATCATGAATCTGCCCCCAGGCACCGCGGTCAATGAACCTGCGGATGCACATCGTCATCAGGTGGACTATTCCATCGAAGATGAAGTCGTTCGCATCCTGGGTTTCTTCTCCACGAAACACCAGCGGGTATTCACCCACCATGATACTTTTTTACACCTGCATCTGATCACTGCCGATGGTCGGTTGATGGGACATGTGGATTCGCTTGAATTGGATGGAGAGGAAGTAGAATTAAAAATCGGTCTTTGAATCAAAGGCAGACGCCAATGCAAGACCTGAAACCCGCAGCACCCACTGATTCAGGCTGCTCGCTCTGTATTTGAATCAATGAAGTGAAGGCCACCCGGCAGGGCGGTTTTGACAACATTGAGCCGGAAATTGATCAAAACAACCCCTGCTCATGGAAATAATCGATCACTGCCTGCTTCAGCAGATAATCCTGCTCGCCCAGAGTCATCAACGGCATTTGCTGC
Organism: Bacteroidia bacterium; assembly: GCA_032111385.1. Lineage (GTDB taxonomy): Bacteria > Bacteroidota > Bacteroidia > AKYH767-A > OLB10 > JAJTFW01. The sequence continues at coordinate 1,004 of JAULUX010000183.1, read as the reverse complement.
ACAAGTTTCCAATGCGGCCAGCCGTCCTCGTCACTTCCAACAAGCTCATAGTATCCAAAACGGCTTAACAGTTTGCATGTTGCAATGTGCATAAGATCCTGCTTTTCGTCCTTACTGTAGTTGCGAGGACCATGACCCAGTTCCTGTACGCCGATCAAATAAATGATACCCTGCAGGTCGAGATCGTTGTCGAACTGATCATTCAACTGATCCAGCAGTTCCAACCAATCGGATTTCAGTTCTTCTATGTTACGGACATGCAGCATGGTCTATTGGTTTGTCAGCCTACGTGTTTTGAAAACTCTTCTTTAACATCCTCCAGTGCCGGAAAGAGGTACTGCGCACATTTGGTCACCGGCTGATACAAGATCGATTCTGATTTGATCTTCGCCGGCAGGATCTCGAATTTAGCGTCTACCGGACGAAAAACAGAAAGTACGGTACTGACGACCAACAAGAACTTCAGCAGTCCGAAAGCGGAACCTGCAGCCTTGTTCAGGTTATCCATCTTGCCGATTTTCAACACCTGCTCCAGCAGTTTGCCAAGTAGGATCATGATCAGCACCACGGAGATAAAGACCACCAGAAACGTAACTACATAAAGTGTGCTTCCGGTGGCATCTGTCATTTTCGCAACGAGCGCCTCGAACAAACCACTGAGTTTGAATGCGAGATAAAGCCCCAATACAATGCCGATCAGCATGGCGAGCTCAAAAATGAGTCCACGCTGGAAACCCTTGTATGCTCCCCAGACGAGGGGAATGGCTATCAGTACATCGAGGTAGTTCATATCAAGCGTGGTTGACGGTTTCTATCCAATGCGTAAATCAATTACCGACCCCGGCTGCGGCATTCGCTTCCATCACCATTTTCACCCCGGGCAGTTCCTTCCCCTCGATGTATTCCAGCAGAGCTCCTCCACCGGTGGAGACATACGATACCTGGTCACCCAAATCGAAGAGGTTGATCGCAGCAGCCGAATCTCCGCCGCCGATGAGTGAATA
>JAULUX010000182.1:0-14978 GCA_032111385.1 Bacteroidia bacterium | reverse complement strand
GAAACCGCTACTACATCGGACAAACCGAAAATGTACAGCAAAGGGTACAGATGCATCGCATTAGGAAAAACCTAGGTGCATCGGACTGGCAATTAAAACATGCTGAAGAGTTTTCTTCCAGGTCTGAAGCCATGAAAAGGGAGGCAGCCATTAAAGCCCGAAAGAGCCGTACCTATATCGAATCCTTGTTAATGCCTTCAGGTTAGAGCGTCCCGCAGAATTGCGGGAAGGTCACCGGTTCGACTCCGGTATTCTCCACAAGTGATTATCAATGCCTTACGGTCAAAAAACTGTAAGGCATTTTTTGTTTAGTGAAAAATAAGTGAATGTTTTTCGGCTGAATCCACAAATCATTGTTGCTCTTTAATAGGTGATTAGCCGGTTTTTATTTCGCTAAAAGAATGGATACACCAAAGCATCAAAGTTAGTTTTATACTACAATTGCATCACCAAAGTAAGTATATGATGGAAGCTCGAACTGATCAGAAATAAAAACCTTAAAACTTGTTCAGCCCTAGAAATTTTGAAATTACAATTTCAAATTGGCTTTTAATATTCCAAGAGTAGAACATAAAAATGAAATAGTAAATTTGACCACACAAAATCCAATCGAGAGACGCAAATTATGGCGAAGTTTTTATCAAGCAATGAGCTTAATTCTGAGGTAGAAAAAATTTTATTAGGAGCAAAGTCTCGGCTATTACTTATTTCACCTTATATCAAGCTTCATGATAAGTATGCTCGCGCCTTAAAGTCACATTTGAACAATCCCGAGCTAGAGATAATAATCGTTTTTGGTAAGAACGAAGACGATTTATCAAAAAGCATGAAACTGGAGGATTTTAATTTATTCAAGGAGTTTCCCAATATTCAAATTCGTTATGAGAAGCATCTACACGCAAAATACTATGCTAATGAATTTGATGCAATTTTGACTTCAATGAATCTTTACAGTTATTCACAAGACAAAAACATTGAAGCAGGAGTCAAGATAGATAGTTTTGACGACAAGGCATCTGAGTACTTTGGCAGAGTAATTGATCAGTCTGATTTATTATTTCACAGAGCGCCTCATTTTGAAAAAACAATCTTAAGATTGTCTAAAAAATATATTGAATCTAGAGTTGAGGTTGATACATTATCAAAGATTTTATCTGATCAAATTGATCAAAAGAATCAGAAGGAAAATTTCGACAGGAAAAATATTGACTCCACTCTGCAACAAACTCAAGAAAAAATCAATAATTCAGGATTTTGTATACGGACAGGTGTTTCAATACCATTCAACGTTAATAGGCCATTGAGTAATGAAGCATATAAGGCATGGAGTAAGTATAATGAGCCTAATTATCCTGAGAAATATTGCCATTTTTCAGGTGAACCATCAAAAGGAGAGACGAGTGTTAGCAGGCCGATTTTAAAAAAGAACTGGAAAAAGGCGAAAGATATTTTCAACCTGTAACTATCTCAAAACAACCGCAATAACAGTCTGTAACCCCTCCTAAAATTCGCACTGGAGGTGAAAAAAAACATCAAAAACCCGAAATCATTCCCCTATTGATGACCATCAAGGACCTACCTTGCATGGCTTGTCCAAAAAAAGGAGAGTTGACCGAACCGGAACGAACCCGGGTTTTGTCAAAAACCCACGTTTGATTCGGATGGTAAACGGTGGCATTCGCTTTCATCGAAACGTCAATAACCGGAACATCGATACCGAGTATGGATCGTGGATTTTGAACAAGAGTGCGGTAAATCAATTCAGGGGTTAACTTTTCCCCGAAAGCCTTGCTGAGGAGACCGAAAAAAGATTCAAGGCCAATCATTCCCTCGGAAGCATAGGCGAATTCAACATCCTTGGATTCCTTATCCTGCGGAGAATGGTCGCTGCACACCACGTCGATGGTGCCGTCCAGCACGGCTTCGCGCAAGGCAATAACATCCTCTTCACTGCGCAACGGTGGCCTCAGTTTGTACATGCTGTCGAAAGACCCGAGTGCTTCATCGGTGAGCAGGAGATGAGCAACATACACTTCCGCAGTAATCGCAAGCCCTTCGGCCTTGGCACTTCGTATGGCCCGTACCGCATCAGCAGTGCTTACCCCTGAAAAATGCAATGGCAATCCGCTGTAACGAACCAGATTCAAATCGCGCTCAATAGCAATCCGCTCGGCCATGGGTGGTATGCCTTTCATGCCCAAACGCAAAGTAGCCGGACTTTCGTTCGCCATCAGACCGGCACTAAGACCGGGTTCTTCTGCAAAGGCAATTACACGGGTGTCGATGTTTCCTGCATACTGCATGCAACGAAGCATGAGTCCTGCGTCGGACACAAAACGCTTGTAGTCTGTAAAGGCAACAGCTCCGGCCAGCTTCATGTCCACCATCCCGCTCAAATCCTTACCGGCCCGGTTCTCCGTCAGAACGCCTGCAGGAAAGACCTCCACAGCATGTCCGGAGGAGCGTTCACGCACAAACGTGATATCGGATCCGGTTGACAAGGGAGGCTGCGTTGAAGGCATGAGCAAGACGCCCGTGAACCCACCTGCCGCTGCGGCTTCCTGTCCGGTGCGGATGGTCTCTTTCTGCTCTTCACCGGGTTCGCGGAAATGCACGCGCATATCGAACCACCCGGGCATCAACACTGTACCTTCGTCCTCCATCACGCGACAATCGTCGGAAGCTTCTATTTGGGGTGCAATCTGCTCGTACACTCCATTCCGAATCAACACGTCCATTCGCATTTCATGGTGAGACGAGCGGGGATCGAAGACCAGGATTTGCTTGAGGAGAAGGTTCATGCGGTTTTCCAGAAACGAATGAGACAGATTTCGAGAATCAAAAATAACAGGCAGAGCACCACGGCCCACTTCCAAAGCGGAGTACCCTGGTTCATGACCGTCAGCATACGCGTAAGGTTGGGGATCTCGTCACCGAGTATTGTTGCGCGGAAACCATTGGAAGCACTCAACCAATCGTCCAGCTTTTCCTCATTGAGAAATCTCATCACCGACTCCTTACGATCGTAATTGAAGGCCGGCACGGCCACTAGCTGATTGCCGCTACTGAGATCATAGTGACCCGCATCGCGAAGCTGGTCGCCGGTTTCGAGCGCCAAAGCGGAGGAGAGTACACGTACCCGGGGGATAAGCTCCTCGTCTTTTCCGCGAAGGGTTAATTTCATGGTTTCATCACCAGTGGGAGCGGGAATGTACAACATCACCGGCTTAAAGGTTCCGATCGTATAGGCTGCATCCATCTGCCTGGCTCCCAAAAGCGCCATTCGATACAAAAGCGGGGCAAATACCGAATGACGGGCCAACTCACTGAACCCGGGTCGCATGGGCACAGAAAACACAAACAGCTGCCCCTTGCCTTTGCTGAAAACACTGAGAAAGGGCTGTCCACCACGGGTTTTCATCAAGACCTCACCCGATCCACCTGCGCCTCCTTGCCAATCGAAGAGTTTTCTGAATCCCGGCAAAGCCAGGTTATTGTCGCCCATCTTGGAGCGATCGAATACATCTGCGAAGAGGGGATGATTCCATTCGACATCAGCCACGCGATCTTCACCTTCACGAACACCCGATATGGCGTCAACCCCGATTCCGGAAAGGAAAGAAGTGAGTTGGCCGCCGATGCCGGCAGAGTCGGGAAAAAGACACACCGTTCCTCCTCCTTCAATGGTTTTACGAAGCTCGTCGGAAAAACCACTGGGCAAGGAAGAAATATCCTCGAGTACGATCAGATGCTGATCCTTGAGCAACGAGAAATCAACGCGACGCACATCGGAGCGCTGGAGGTTGAACCGGGCGGGATCACGGAACACGGCTTCCGGATAGGGCAAAGGCGATGATTCATGCACCACCAGGACATTCACTTTTTCCTTGACTTCAAAAGAGAAATAGTAGCTATCGTCAAAAGTAACCGGATGATCGTTGATCTGGACTTGGGCAGCCTGCCATCCAGCCTCCTGAATAGTCATGCTAAACGGAACCACCATACTTTCTCCGGCTGACAACGTAACGCCGGACACCGCTTTCTGTCGGCCGTTGATTGACAAACGGAGCGGAACATTTTCGATATCGGTTGAACCGGCGTTTACCACCTTCACCTCCACTTCAACAGGCTCATTCAATTGCACCAGCGGACTTGCCAACCAGCAGGAATCGATAAACACATTGGGGGTTTCCTGCATGGGTAGTGCCACAAGTGAGATCACCAAAGAAGAGTCGGCATGCAAAGGCTCTTGCATGGCACTTTCCTGAAAATCGCTGATGATGAAGCTGTTCATCTCCGTCAAACCGGCCTGACTCATGGCATCTTTTTGACGAAGGACCACCTCGTTAATGGTTCGACTGAATGGGGAAAGGGATAGCTTGGCAGTCTCCTCCAAAAACTCATCGCGGTCGATTGTGCGTTGTTGCACAGCGGAGAAATCGGAACTCAGCAATTGGAATCGGGTAGACTGTGGAAAAGACCGGGCAATCTCCCCTGCTTTACTCTTGGCCACTTCAAGCAGGGTGCCTTGCGGACCAACGGCATTCATGCTGAAAGAGTTGTCGACAAAAATGCTTACCAAAGCAGACGAAGAGGTAACCTGCTTTTCAGAGCGATTGATGATGGGTTGAGCGAAAGCCAACACCAGGAAGAGTACGGCCAGAAGTCGACTGAGAAGGATGAGCAAATGCTTAAGTCGGCTGGTCCTGGTGGTTTCCTCCTGAAGCTCCTTCAAAAAGCGAACATTTGTGAAAAGGACTTTCTTGAAGCGCCGGAAATTGAAAAGGTGAATGATGACCGGGACAGCCAGAAAGATGAGTCCGTACAGGGCTCCTGGTGCTATAAATTGAATCACGATGCTGCTCTACCCGACAAAAATAGGAAAACGAAGGGGTGAGAGGCGCACCCATCCCCGGAATTAACAGCGAAATGGTGAATATGAAGTGCCGGGCCGATGTACCAAAGGCCGGATGCGGGGTGTATATTCAACAAGCACCCAAGCCACTGTTTACATGGCCTAAGCACCCTCATCGACCGCATGAAAGATCTGTCTCTATCAACTTATATCACTTTGGAAAGGGGAGCACCCAGGGAGCTGGCGAACCTGGTGGGCAGTCTCTTGTACATACTAAAAAAGCCGCCCATTGTGGGGGCGGCTTTTACTATCCGAACCGATCGTATTAAGCTATTTCGCGGATGCCTCTTGCAAAGAATCCTTTGCTGTTGTTAAGGTGACCGAGTCCGCCAATGCACTCACACGGGCAGCTTCTTCAGCAGCTTTCATAGCCGATTCTGCTGCAGCGAGGGAATCCTCTTCGCGTTTTGCATTCGCAGCCTGCTCTTCCTGGCTGGTGCCACAAGAGGCAAGCAGAAGGAAACCAAGAAATGATGCGATTATTAACTTGTTCATGGTTTTTTTCTAAAGAATAGCGCAGTCGCGCTTGTTTAATCTCATCAAGAAATCAACCACGGCCACGTGTGGCGTCTTTCACTTCTTTGATTTGCTGTTCCTGTTTTTTCTCTTCAGTAGACTTTTTAGGGGCAGGCTTGGGAGCGGTCGCTTTCTTCAGTTTTGAACTCAGGGCATCCAGGGAATCCTGCATGGCCTTCATGCGTAGAGAATCTTCCATGGCCTTTTGTGCAGCCATTTCCGCTTCCTGAGCCTTCATCAGGCTGTCTTGTATGGCAGCCGCTGTAGCAGCAGCCGTAGCAGCAGCAACGGAATCCGCAATTCGTTTCTCTTCGGCTTGTCTTTCTTCGGCACTGGGTCCGCAGGAAACAACCAGGGAGGCAACCAATACCGCAACAAATAAATAAGCTGTGTTTTTCATGATTTTGATGTTTGAGCTGGGCAAAATTAAGTTAAAAACAAGCAAAAGGTATCGGAGTTTCCATACGATTCTTGCTAATTTCGCCTTTCAAATCAACGAAACACCACCATGAAAAAAAATCTCCTTTGGGCCTCCTTGGCCGCTTTGTCACTCTTTATCGTACCCGGTTGCAGCAAAGACGATACCGATGCGCCTGTAATCACTCTTTTGGGCGACAACCCTACTGAATTAGACATCTTTGAAGCTTATGACGAGGCCGGTTATACCGCTGAAGACAGCGAAGACGGCGACGTGACTGCGAATGTTCAGGTTGATAACTCTGAGATCAACGCCAATTATCCCATCAGCATCTATTACACCGTAACCGACGAAGCAGGCAACGTCGGTAGTGAAACCAGAACCGTAACCTCAGTTCCCCGCACATACAATGTGGTCGACACCTGTGGATCCGGAGCGTCAGCTGTTGTTTACACTTATCCACAAACGGTTACCATGGTAAATAGTTCCACCATTCGGTTCAACAAATTCGCCGACTATTCCGGCAATTCGAACATCACGGCCACTTTCACTGCAACCGGAACAATCACCTTACCCAATCAATCGGCATTGGATATCGGAAGTGCGTCTGAAGACCACGAATTCCAAGGCACCGGACTTTACACCGGCAACGCATTTGTAATTCAATACACAGACAAGAACAATTCTTCTGTTCCCGTTGCCACAACAACTTGCAGGGCCTATTTCATTCCTTGATCACCCATCTACAGCTATCTAAAAAGGCCGCCCTCGTGCGGCCTTTTTTATCACCTCCCCCGCTCTTTCTTACCTTTACCCCATGCAAGGCCGCCTGACCGGATCCTACCTCATCACCCTGGGACGGATGGCCACTCTTTTGGGTCTTTTCATGGTTTGCCGCGTGGTGTTCAGTATGATGAACCCCACCACCTTGCCGGAATTCAGTTTTGATGCGGTGGCCGGAGCCTTGCGATTCGACCTCACCGCCATTTTCATCCTCAATATGCCCTGGTTGCTGTTGGTATCCTATCCGACTGCATCGACGGAGTCGAAAGTGATTCGCTCCATCCGGGGAATTTTGTTTGTCGTTGTCAATTCCATCGCCCTTTTAACCAACCTGATCGACTGCGGTTGGTATTCTTACACCCTCAAGCGCAGTACGGCCGACCTGCTTTTTGTGGTGGGGACGGGGAACGACCTGCTGCCCAACCTGGGGGCATACCTGCTCGACTTCTGGTACTTGCTTCTGCTTTGGTTTGGGATGGTGATTTTTCTGATGCGATCCAATGCATTCTTCAACGAACTTGGCTCTAGACACCAGAAAAAGCAGGGGCAATTCCCCGGTGTGCCTGTCCGGATCGGAGCATCGATCGTATTTGTCGTCGTTGTCGTGGTCGGATCCCGCGGGGGAATCCAACTCAAGCCACTCTCGGTTCAGGCTGCCGCAAGAACTGTACCTGCGAACGCCATCCCCTGGGTGCTGAACACACCTTACACGTTGATGAAATCCATCGACGACAGCAGGATTGAAGCTCCGAATTTCATGTCAAGGGAACAAGCGGATTCGCTTTTACCTCTTTACCACACCGTTAGCACAGACAGTGCATTCAAACCGATGAATGTGGTGGTACTGATCCTCGAAAGCTTTTCTTACGATTACATCAGCTTTTACCAACCCGGGATGGTCACCACTCCATTCCTTGATTCCCTGATGCGCGCCTCCCGATGCTGGCCCAACACCCATGCTAACGCCAAGCGATCCATAGAGGGAATTCCGGCCGTGTTGGCCTCCATCCCGGCTTGGATGGACAACGCCTTCATTTCATCGCCTTACAACGTAAACCGTATCAACAGCCTGGCTTCAATACTGGCGAAACAAGGTTACACCACCGGTTTTTTTCACGGGGGACAAAACGGCACCATGGGCTTCGACAATTTCAGTAAGCTGGCCGGATACGAACGCTATTACGGAAAAGATGAATACCGTGGTGATCCATCTGACTTTGACGGTCATTGGGGAATTCACGACCACGCTTTCTACCGGTTCATGGTTGATGAAATCGACCGCTGGAAACCGCCATTCCACACTGCATTCTTCTCTTTGTCGTCGCATCATCCCTATCCGGTTCCTGCTGAATTTGAACATAGGATTCCCATAGGACTCGATAAAATTCAACGTTCGATAGCCTATGCTGACATGGCATTGCGTGATTTTTTTCATTTAGCCAGTACCAAACCCTGGTTCGAGAACACGCTTTTTGTAATCACCGCAGATCATAGCGGCCCCTCAAGAAGCATCTACACTTCCTCCTCGCGGGGTGGATTCCACATTCCACTTTTGTTTTACATGCCCAATAAGCTCCAACCTATCGTTCATTCTGAAACCGCTCAACAGGCTGACGTTCTGCCATCGGTTGTGAACTTGTTGAAGATTCCCTGCGATTATTCGTCCTTCGGCAGGAATTTATTCGAGAACGGCATGGGCTGGTCGATCAGCTATTCCAACGGAAGCTGGCAGAAGATCGGAGACGATGAATTGTGGAGACTGGATGTAGACGGTAAAATCAGTCGTTTTGCCTTGGAGGACACCTTGTTGAAGAAACCGCTTTCCCGGGCGATGGAAGATGAACACGGAGCCCTTCATCTCAAAGCTGCTGTCCAGCAATACATGACATCGATGATTCACAACCGCATCGTTAAGCCATGAAAAAACTGCTGGTGATCATCAATCCGATTGCCGGAAAAGGCTTTGCCCCTCGGTTGCTCGAGTCTGCCGGCAAAAGCCCTTTGCACAAGACCTACCTTGTCGACATGGTGTTGACAGAGGGAAGTGGTCATGCTTTGTCACTGGCCCGGAAGGCCTGCGAAGAAGGGTACGATGCGGTAGTTGCTGCCGGGGGTGACGGTACCGTGAACGAAGTCGCTTCCGGGTTGATCGGCACACCGGTTGCCCTGGGCATCATTGCTTCCGGATCCGGCAATGGCTTCGCCAGGCAATTGGGTTATTCAATGGACCCGATGAAGGCGATGACACAGATCGCCTGCTCCGGTAGCAGAAAAATCGACACACTATTGATCAACGGTAATCCGGGAATCAATGTGTCGGGATTCGGCTTCGACGGACATGTGGCCTGGCAATTCAACCATTCGGGTCATCGTGGACTGAGCACCTACACCTGGATTGCGATCCGTGAACTGTTCAAATTTGCCAGTATTCGCTTTCGGCTGGAAATCGATGGGAATAAAATGGAAAGGGAGGCCCATATGTTGGTCGTAGCCAATTCCAGGGAATTCGGCAATGCCGCCATCATCGCTCCGGATGCAGACATCGCTGACGGCAAGGTAGACATTGTCCTGGTGAAGCGTCCTCCCCTGCACCGCATACCCGGACTTTTCTTTCGTCTCTTTCGTGGCACACTGAAAAACAGCCTCGATGTGGAATTCCTAAGTTGTTCATCCGTCAAAGGAGAGATGGACCGATTGGTGCATTATCATGTGGACGGTGAGGCGAAGGAGCCTGTCCGGCAAATCCAAATCGAAGTCAAACCGGCATCCCTGACCATTCTCCAACCCAGACCTTAAAGTCGATGAACAAGCTGGATGAATCTTACTGGCAACAGCGATACGAACTAGGACAAACCGGTTGGGATATCGGACACCCCTCCCCCGCCCTTGTCCATTACTTTGAAAAGCTAACCGACCGGAACCTCAGGATCCTGATACCGGGCTGCGGGAACGCACACGAAGCGGCTTGGTTAAACGAGGCGGGGTTCAAAAATGTCTTCTTGCTTGATATTGCTGAATTCCCCCTTCGCCGATTTCAGGAGAAGAATCCGCAATTCCCGGTAGCCAATCTGCTAAAAGGTGATTTTTTCAAGCACCATGAGCATTACGACCTGGTCGTTGAGCAGACATTTTTCTGCGCCCTTGATCCGGCCTTGCGAACTGAATACGCCAGGCATTTAAAAGATATTCTTGCTCCCGACGGCCGAATGGCAGGCCTCCTGTTTGGAGTTGAATTCACGGAGAGCGGTCCCCCGTTCGGAGGAACCGTTGAGGAATACCGGATGCTGTTTGAACCCACCTTCAACATTGAACACCTGGAACCCTGTACAGAATCCATACCTCCAAGAGCAGGTCGAGAGCTCTTCATCGAAATCACACCCCATTCCTGAGGAATTGGGTATTTTTGCCGAATGATTTTGCGTTTTAAACTGATTATTTTCCTTTTCGCGACGGCCATTCCCTCGTTCTGCCAAGCTCAACCGGGAATGCAGATCGCCGAACAGGATGCTGAAGCCTCCGCAAATTCCTTTCACCGAGAATATCTGGAGCAATATGTCGGCTTCCCCCTCGCTGAAGACTCAAGACTGGAACTTTACGACACCATCGTTAACTGGCTTGGCACTCCCTATCGTTTCGCCGGAAACTGCGACAAAGGGATCGATTGCTCGGGCCTGGTTCACCTTCTCTGTAGCAGGGTTTACGGATTCAATCCCGGTGCCCGTAATTCAGGCGAGCTGTACCAGCGTGTCGAGAAAATCGACCCCGACGACCTACGGGAAGGGGACCTGCTCTTCTTCCGCATCTACAAGCGAAGAATATCCCATGTAGCCATGTATCTGGGGAACGGAAAATTCGTACACTCAAGCACCTCCAGGGGAGTCATCATCAGCGATCTGAATGAAGCCTACTACCGCAAGCATTTCGCCGGAGCCGGCAGATTTCAATCCTCACTCACGGGCATTCCCGATACCGACTGAGCTCCTCGCCCATGCCATCCTCTCCGACTCTTCTTTTGAACGCTTTGCAAATCCAGCAAAGGATAGACCGCCTGGCTTATCAGATTTACGAAGACAATTTCGATCAACAATCGGTTATCGTGGCCGGTATTGCCAAAAGTGGACTGACAGTTGCCAGGCGCATAACTGAAAGCCTCAACCGTATTTGCAAGCTGGAGGTGAAGCTTATCGAAATCCATGTGAACAAGGAAAATCCCACGCAGATCACCTTGATCCCTGAACAACAACACGAGGAATTGAAAGACAAAGTGGTCATCGTGGTTGACGATGTCCTCAATTCAGGCAAGACCCTCATCTACAGCCTTCGTCCTTTCCTTGATGCCGATATACTGAAAATCAGAACCGTGCTATTGGTTGACCGCGACCACAAACGTTACCCGGTCGAGGCCGATTTTGTAGGGATCACCCTCAGCACGACCCTGCAGGACCATATCCGGGTCGATTTTAGTCCGGGAGCGGAAGCCGTTTACCTCGAATAACCCGTTAATGATGTGTTAATCCCGAAACGCTTTGATGCCGAAAGCGTTTACTTTGTGTTCATCCTGAATTATGCGACAAATCGCATTCCGTTATCTGGCCTGCAAACACCTCTCTTGGGGCGTTGCGCTGTTATTGTTTCAACTGTTTTTATCCGGCATTGCAACCGCTCAAACGCCTTTCCTGGCTGCCACAGCCAACAAAAGTTCGGTCGCTCAGGGTGAGCAATTTCAGCTCACCTACACCTTCAACGGAAACGGACGAGCCTTCCAGGGACCGGACCTCAAAGACTTCAACCTGCTTGGGGGGCCGAGCCAGAGTACGAACATGCAGTTCGTCAACGGCAATTTTTCCCAATCCATCAGCTTCACTTATTTCCTAAGCGGCAAGAACCCGGGTGTTTACAAAATTCCTCCCGCAAGTATCGACTTTGAAGGGAAGCGGATTGCTTCCAATGAGGTTCAGATGTCGGTCACCAAAGGTTCGCCGCAGCAAGGTGGATCCGGGGGCACCGCGCAGCGAGACGGATCCGAGCCTGTCATCAGCGGTAAAAATTTATTTGTACGTGCCATTCCGGGCAAAAGCACTTGTCTTAAAGGAGAAGGAATTCTGGTCACCTTTCGACTGTACAGTAACCTCAGCGTCATGGATTTCGCCATTCCTAAAATGCCGGCGTTGAATGGATTTTGGAACCAGGACATCCCCATGCCCCAAACCCTCGACCGCTCGACGGAGGTTATCGATGGGCAACGATATACGGTGTGGGACATCAAAAAGCTGGTGTTGTTTCCCCAGCAAAGTGGAATCCTGACTATAGACCCTATGGATGTAGAATGCCTGGTCAGGGTAAAAGTGAACAACCAACGGTCACGAGACCCCTTCAGTATTTTCGACGACCCTTTTTTCGGAATGGGCGGAGTACGTGATGTGAAGCAGGCATTCAGCAGCGCTCCTGTAAAAATCAAGGTGCTGGAACTTCCTGGCAACCCTCCTCCCGGATTCACTTCGGCCGTGGGCAATTTACGATTTGAAGCAAGTTTAGACCGTAAAGACACCAAAGTAAACGAATCGGTCACCCTTAAATTAAAGATCACCGGCAACGGCAACCTGAAACTTGCCGACCTGCCCGAGCCCGAACTCCCCGGAGACCTGGAGACATACGACCCGAAACTCAACGAGTCATTCAAAGCAGGAACCGGTGGCGTATTCGGCAGCAAGTCCGCGGAATACCTCATCATCCCCCGCACCGATGGTGAATTTGAAATTCCTGCCATCACCTTCAGTCATTTTGACCTTGCGAAGAAAAAGTACGTCAGCCAAACCGCCGGACCTTTCCGTTTCAAAGTAGCTCCGGACAAAGGACAGAAATCGACCGTTTCCATACCGGGTGGAGGAGGAAGAAGCGACGTCAAGTTAATCGGACAGGACATCCGCTACATCCGGATATCGAATCCTGAATTCCAAACCGGTCATGGTCGTTTTTTCAATTCTCTTTGGTTTTACCTGTTGACCGTTGTTCCAATTGCAGCATTCACAGGCGCCGCCATTTGGCAAAAACAACAACGAGCCCGCTTAGGCAATATGACCGCCCTGCGTATCCGAAATGCAGGTAATGCCGCAAAGAAACGACTTTCGCAAGCTCGCAAACTGCTCCAAACCGGCAAGGAATCTGACTTTTACGAAGAAGTACAACGAGCACTATGGGGGTATTTCTCCGACAGGTTCTCCGTGCCGATGGCCGAGCTCAGTAAGGACCGAATTCAGTTGGTGTTTACCGAGAGAGGTGTCGCCGAGGCGTTGACCGAGCCATTCATCCGTGTTTTGGACGACTGCGACCTGGCACGATATGCAGGAAGTACTGCGGGCATTGACAAACAAGTGGTGTATAACCGCGCCGAAGAGGTCATCAAAGGCATCGAAACCGAAATCAAGGCATGAGGACGCTTCTGTACACCCTTCTCTTTTCCATTATTCATACCCTGGCTTGGGGCTTGACAAATGAGGAGTCGACCATACTTTTCGAAAAAGGGAATGCCGCCTATCGCGAAAAAAAATATTCCGATGCAGAGGAAGCCTATGCCCGGATTGCGAATTCCGGAATCCAATCGGAGGCCGTTGAATTCAATCTCGGTAACACCTGCTTCAAGCAAGGAAAACTAGGAGAAGCCATTTTACACTACGAAAGGGCTAAGCGACTCAACCCCGCCGACGAGGATATCCGTTTTAACCTGAAGATGGCCTACTCCACTACGGTCGACAAAGTTGAACCCATCCCTTTGCTTATTCATGAACAATGGATTCAGGACCTACTCCTTCTGATGGCACCGGACACATGGTCGTCCATTGCGATTTTCCTGTTGTGGTGTACCGCAGGATTGGGGATGCTCTATTTGTTCGCCAACACTGTGAATCTGAAACGAAACAGTTTTCTTTCCATGCTGGGCATACTGGGCCTGGCTATGCTTGTCTACCTGATTGCTTACAAAGCCGATCAAGAGCAGTATGGCGAAGATTTGGCCATCGTGATTGATGCCAATGCCAGTATAAAAAGCACCCCCGATTCAAAAGGCACCACCCTGTTCATGCTCCACGAGGGAACGCGGGTAGAAGTGATTGAACAAACAGAGGGCTGGATGGAGATCCGAATCGCCAACGGAAACCAGGGATGGATCGAAACCGGAAAGGTCGGCATCATTTGAACCACCGGTTCCGGATCAAATGAGGAAAATACTGTTGCTTTCCGACACCCACGGGTATCTCGATGAAAGGATAATTGAACGTGCCTCACAGGCTGATGAAGTCTGGCATGCAGGCGATATCGGGACACCGGAAATCCTTGACAAGCTCCGAAAGGTGAAGCTCACCCGCGCAGTTTACGGAAACATCGACGGCCATGAATTGAGATTGATGTGCCCTGAGCATCTTGCTTTCGATTGCGAAGGCATGAAAGTCATGATGATACACATCGCCGGCGCATTCGGAAAATACACTCCCCAGACAAAAGCACTTCTCGAGGAGCACAAACCCAAGTTATTGATCTGCGGGCACAGCCATATCCTTGTTGTCAAAAAGGATAACCGAACGGGGCATTTCCACATCAATCCCGGAGCAGCCGGGAAATCGGGATTTCATACCGTGCGTACCGTAGTTCAATTTTCGATTGATAGAGGCAGCCTCCGCGACATGGAAGTGGTGGAGCTTGGACCCCGTTCGGGGTCAACGAAGCCGGTCGGCTGAACGCACCAATGCTTCGTCCCGCTTGATGGCCGCCAGGGCCAGTCTTGTAAAAACAAGCATCAATAACGGTAATGCACTCCATACATTGAAGGAAAGCATATGCCCCATTCCTGAGGTCGACTTCAATGATTCGGCATCGAATAGAATAAGCACAAGCTCGACAAGTACAGCCAAGAACAGTACATGGGTGAAACGGATCTGTTGCTTCCTGTTACGGTACTGTAGAATGATAAATACAGAACCGGACACAAGCAACGCGTTCAATACCAAAATAGGCCATGGACGGACCAACAACTCGGATGCTCCATTACTGATGCGATCAACTTGCAGGGCATTGAAATGGTACACTGAAGGATCCGCCGACGCGGTTTCAGGAACCAGGCTGACCACAGGAAAAAAATAAAGACCCAATCCGCAAAGGGCGACAAGGATGAGGTAAACGCTTTGGATACGCTGAATCATGGCATACTGAAGTTTCTCCCTGCAAAAGTGAGAAAGCCCTGTTGATAAAAAAAGAGGCGAGATGGTGATGAATTTGCATATTGGATGAAAAAGACCTACTTTTGTAACAAGCAATAAGCAGAGGCATTTTCCGCTTCTTTCTTAAGCATGTTTC
>JAULUX010000181.1:0-7621 GCA_032111385.1 Bacteroidia bacterium | reverse complement strand
AAGCAAAAGATCGAACTCCAGGTCAAGCGCATCGAAGAACAGATTGAAGCGACCCGCAAACAAAGGGACCTGCTGGGGGATAAACTGAGCGATCCGGATCTTTATAAAGACAAAAGTGTATTCCTGCCCTTGCAGACGGAGTTCGATGATCTGGAGCGAAAGCTGAAGGACCTGGATACGCAATGGGAGACACTCTACACCCAATTGATGAACCAGGACTGATGCGTTGCTTTATTCGTGCACTTTCCCTTTTGCTCCTCGCACCGCTTCTCCTAATCGGTCAGCAGGAAGAATCCTACTTCGATCCGGACTATGTGCGCATGAACGACCGAAACCACGACCCTGCCATCGGATCGGTCCTTTTTGAGAAGACAGGAGAGCCCATGAGCGAGGCCATTGTGACGTTAGGAAGCACACAAACACTCACCCTCCGGTTCGACCTTTTAGAGGAAGAGGTTCGCAGCCTCAGCTACAGGATCATCCATTGCAGTTACGATTGGACGCCGTCGGTGCTGAGCGAGAATGACTACATCCAAGGTTTTTTCACCGACCAGATCAGCGACATGAAGCACTCGCTAAGCACCTGGATACCGTACTGGCACTACGAACTGGTCTTCCCCAACGAACAGATGCGACCTTCCATTTCCGGGAACTACATCCTCTCCATATTCGACCAGGGAGATCCCGACAAGGTCATCCTTAGCCGACGATTCAGGGTTGTGGAGGAAAAATGCAGCATCGTTCCCACTATCCACCGTGCAACGGCCATTGAACTGAGGAACTCACACCAGGAGGTCGATTTCATGGTGGACATCACCGGACTTCGGCTGGCGAATCCCTACCGGGAACTCATGGTTGAAATCATTCAGAATGGAGACCACCAACACTCCATCAAAAACCTAAAACCGCTGTTCGTCAACGGGAATACGGTCGATTACAATTACGAGGAGGGCAACCTGTTTGAAGGGGGAAGTGAATACCGGTTCCTCGACATACGAACGACGCGATTCCTTACCGGCAGCCTTTCGTACTTCGAACCTGCACTCGGGGCCCAGCCCATGCAAGCCCATTTAAAAACAGAAACCAGAACCTCTACCCAACGCTACAGCAGTAGCGAGGACCTCAATGGGAAGTTCATCCACACCATATACGAGGGAAGGAACGCCCATCTGGAGGCAGACTATCTGATGGTGCATTTCAAGCTTAAATCCCTGCCTGATTTCTCTGAAAATCCCGTTTTCGTGCAAGGAAAACTGACCGACAACCGCATTGAAAAGCCATTTCGGATGACTTATAATCAGGACAGTGCATGTTTTGAACTTAAGCTTTTATTGAAACAAGGCCTGTACAATTACCGGTATGTAACCAGTGATTCATCAGGCAACCCCAATACGCTGGAAACCGAAGGAAGTCATCAGGAGACAGAAAACCAATATGAAATCCTGGTTTTTCTGCGGGAGCCGGTTGGCCGGTACGACAGGCTTATCGGATACAGGGTTACCCGAACGGGCAGACCCTGATGGTGACCCGAACCCAATAATCACTTTCACCTTAAAAATCAGCCAATTGGTCAAAATCCAACCGATTGAACAGGTTCGGTCCCTATTTTTAGCATGATTAAAAGCCTATGGCCGTATTCACCGAAATCACAGCAGGTATCCGCGTCAGCGTGGAAACCTTTTTCCAACCGACGCACAGCAATCCGGCTCAATCGCATTATGTATTTGCCTACCGGATCACCATCCGCAACGGCAGCGAGCACGCTATTCGCCTGCGCCGCCGCCAGTGGTACATCGTCGATTCTGACGGCACGCGCCGTGAAGTGGAAGGTGAAGGAGTTGTCGGGGAGCAGCCGTTTATCGCACCCGGAGAAAGCTACCGCTATGTTTCCGGCTGCAACCTGAATACGGAGATCGGGAAAATGTTCGGAACCTACCTCATGGAGAGGCAGCTTGACAAGAAGTTGTTTTTTGTAAAAATCCCCGAATTCAAAATGGTCGTACCGACCAAGTTGAACTAAGCTTTTGCGTTTATCGCCCTCTCAGGAACTCGGCACACAATATACCGGTTGCTACAGAGACATTCAGTGACTCTGCCTTCGCGGGGCCTTCCGCAAAAGACGGAATCGTAACAGCCCTGGTGACGAATGGCATCAGCATCTGACTTACTCCGCGGCTCTCGTTACCAATCAGCAACCAGGCGTCTTTTTTCAGTTCAGTGTGAAAAACATTTTCTCCACCCAGCACTGCAGCGTAAACGGGAATGCCCGTTGACTCGGTATTTCTTACCAGTAAATCGATCAATGGCGTGTGGACAACCTTCATCCGGAAGACGCTTCCCATGGTCGCCTGAATCACCTTCGGATTGAACAGTTCCGCTGAATCAGGTGAACAAAACACCTGAGAGACACCGAACCAGTCGGCTGTTCGGATGATCGTGCCCAGATTACCGGGATCGCTGATCTGATCCAGCAGCAAAGTCAATCCCTTTGTGGGAGGTTTAGTGTGACCGGAAGAAGCGGGTATTTGACATACCGCAAGCACCCGGTTGGGAGAATCCAGAACAGAAAGCCGACCCAGCTGTTCGTCGGTGACGATCTGCACTAATTCGGGATCCAACCCATCCGGCAACCTCCAATTTGAAGTTGCATAAATCGAATCGACTGCAAACGCCTTGGTTTGAAGAAGCTCATGCACAAGCTTCGGTCCCTCCACGAGAAAAAGCCCCTCCTTCTCCCTGAATTTCTTCTGATGAAGAGATCGTACAAATCGCAAACGGCCAGTACTCAGCATTCCAATCGGTTTTCTTCAATCATGTACTTTTACACATTAACGCCATGTTGCTCAGAATCCTTTCGTCAAGCATCATCCGAACCGTTACCGTGTTGATGGTGTTAGGAGCGACGGGATGTTCTATCAACCGCTCCATCCCGGAAAATGCGCATTTACTGAGCAAAAATACCATTAAATGTGACCAACCTGAGCTAAAGGAAAAGCTCAGCCCCATCCTTAAGCAAAAACCAAACAAGAAACTTTTAGGTGTTTTTCGGTTCCATTTGTCGGTATATCAACTCGCCGAAAAGGGCAAATCCACGAAGTTTAAAAAATGGTTGAAAGACGCAGTCGGAGAGCCTCCCGTCCTTTTTGACCAGCGTCTCAAAGAAAGCTCATCAGAACAGCTGTTGCTATACATGCAAAACAACGGCTACTTCGAAGCAAAAGTGGCCGACACCGCCATTTTCCGTCCCAAGCGTGCACATGTAGTATATCGGGTCGTGTCAGGCCAGCCCTACAGGATACGGAATTTCACGTTCCGAACTACGGATTCCCTGATCGCCCAAACCCTGCAAGAGGATCTGCCCAAAAGCCTGATCATTAGTGGCGAGGTGTTCTCCAACTCCACCCTTCAAAAGGAGCGTGAGCGGGTGAGCAACTTGCTGAAGAACAAGGGCTTCTATCAGTTCTCGCCTGTATATATCAGCTTCCGAATCGATTCATCGCTACAATCTCACCAGCTGGATGTACAATTGGACATCAGCGACATCTCCCTTTTCACTCGCGACACTACCCAAGGTGTCGACAGCAACTTCACCTCCTTCCACAAGCAGAGTTACTTCAAGGACATACTGCTTGAACTCGATTTCGACCCACTTACACTACAAGACAGCGTACTCAAGGATACCGTAGAATACGGAGGAGTGCTTTTTACCAAAAGGGGCAAGGTCCGCGACAACTATCTTCCTTCACATCTTTACCCGCATGTATTTGTCAGGCCAGGTGCCATTTACGCGCAGGATGATGTTCAACTCACCTACCGAAGACTTTCTGATCTGGGCATATTCCGTTTCATCAACATCCGGGTAGAACCTACCGGAGAAATCGACAGTAGTGGGAAAGTCGCCCTCCGCTGCCTGATCCTGCTCAGTCCACAGGCACGCCAGAGCTACCAGATCGAAGCGGAAGGAACCAACAATGGCGGGAATTTCGGTATTGCGGGTAATCTTTTGTACAAGAACAAAAATCTGTTCCGCGGAGCCGAATCGTTGAACATCCGCATCAAAGGCGGAGTCGAGATTCAACAGAACTTTAGCGATACCACCTACGAGAGCACCCGACAATTGGCTTTTTTCAACGCGTACGAAATAGGACCTGAGGTATCTATTACTTTTCCGAGAGCGCTTTGGCCCTTCCACATGAGAAACCCGCGCAAGATCAGCAATCCCACCACTTCCGTCATTGCAGGTTTCAATACTCAAAACCGACCCGAATACTTCCGCCAACTTGTAAACTTGTCCTACTATTATTCCATCCGCACAACAAAGTACAACCGCTTTTATTTCTACCCTGCAGAGATCAACTACCTGAATGTAGATCTCGACCCCGCTTTCGACAAGCAACTTTCCGAGCTACAAGACCCTACGATACGACTTGGATACTCGGACCAGTTCATATCCAACGGCAGGATAAGTTACTTGTTTAATAACCAGGAGTTGAACTCCAGGATGAACTATTGCTATTTCCGCGTCAATCTTGAGTTTGCCGGAAACAGCGTCTATGTCGCTACCAAACTACTTCGCACCGAGCCGGAAAAAGACGGTGCCGTTTATTTGTTCAATGTACCTTTTGCCCACTACGTGCGCCCCGATTTCGATTTGCGCTATTATATGCCCGCACAAAAGAACAATTCACTCTTCGTAGTTCGGTTGGCCAGCGGCATCGGTTTTGCGTACGGGAACAACAAGCAACTCCCATTCGAAAAAAGTTATTTTGCAGGAGGCCCCAACGAAATGCGCGCCTGGAGAACCCGACAACTCGGTCCAGGGTCAAGCACCAAGGATGATTACTTCGAGCGTTTTGGGGAATTCAAAATAACCGGGAACACGGAATTCCGATTTGATATCGTCAGGAAATTCAAGGGTGCTTTATTTGCAGATGCCGGAAACATCTGGCTGGTCCGGAATTCTACAGGGCGGGAAGACGGACTTTTCCGATGGAGCAGTTTCATTGAGCAAATGGCCTTGGGTGCAGGTGCAGGTATCCGCTTCGACCTGACTTTCTTCATCATCCGCCTGGACGGGGCTGTTCGAGTCATCGACCCTGCTAAACCAGCAGGCGAACGCTGGACACTCAGCAACAACAAACTGGGAGACATCACCTTCAATTTCGGCATCGGATATCCTTTCTGAATCGCCACCTTCTTTTTTTCGCAAAACACTGGTTTTCAAAATATTAAAAAGGATTTTCGAAAAAAACTTCAGGGAATTGTAAGATTTTCGCCCCATTCGTCCTATCGGTTCAACTGCACCAAACGTATGAATGCCAATTCACTTTTAAGATGAAACCGGTACAGAAAATCCTACTCGTAGACGACAAACCTGAAAACCTCTATTCTCTGGAGAGCATGCTCTCCGATGAGGGGCGTGAAATCCTGAAAGCCAACTCCGGACAGGAAGCCTTGAGAATCGCATTGGAAGAGGAAATCGCTTTGATCCTACTCGATGTACAAATGCCGGGCATGGACGGATATGAAGTGGCTGATTTGTTGAAATCGGCGAAGCGCACTCAGAACATTTCGATCGTTTTTGTCACGGCCATTTCAAAGGAACGACAATACATGCTGAAGGGCCTGAATGCAGGTGCGATCGACTACCTTTTCAAGCCGCTTGACATCGATGTTACCCGGGCGAAGGTTGACACTTTGCTTCGCATCCATCAGCAACAAGTTGAAATCGAGCAGATGAATGCGCGTCTGCGCCAACTGGATACTGAGAAAAACTTCTTTTTGGGCATGGCCGCGCATGACCTGCGCAATCCGATCGGCAACATTTTAACTCTTGCACAACTTCTAAAAGAGGAAACCGGAGATCGCCTGAATATTGACGAACAAACCTACCTGGCGATGATCACACAAGCCTCTAGAAGCATGATCGAGCTGCTCAACAACCTCCTGGATATTTCGAAGATAGAATCGGGCCAAACCTGTACGAAGAGTGAGGAACTCGGATTGTCCGGATTGTTACAGGAGTGCATCTCGTTTCACAAAGCAGCTGCCGACGGCAAAGAAATCCATCTGAGCTACAGTCTAAGGAACGAGCATCTCAAGGTATGTGCGAACCGCACCCAATTCCTGCAGATAGTGAACAACCTGGTAAGTAACGCCATCAAGTATTCACACCGCAAGACAGCAGTGGAGATCACTGCCGAAAAAACAATCAACGGAGAAATCACTATCAAAGTCACTGACCAGGGCCAGGGAATTCCTATACACGAGCATAACAAGCTTTTTCAGCCGTTCACACGCACGAGTGTCACCACGACCTCAGGAGAATCCAGCAATGGCCTGGGACTTTGTATAGTCAAACGCCTTGTAGAAGGCCAGGGAGGCAGAATTTGGGTAGAAAGCCGACCCGGAGAAGGCTCTACTTTCGCCTTTACAGTAAAGGGCGTAAATGTATCCGCCGACGCGGAATTGAAATTGGCCTAATCACAAGACTCTATGACCATCGCGTAGCCTTGTCCAACGCCTACGCACATGGTCACAACGGCAAAGCGTTTTTTTCTTAGCTTCAATTCGTTGGCGGCTGAAAGCAAAATACGCGCACCGCTCATTCCCAATGGATGACCGATTGCAATGGCTCCACCGTTAGGGTTTATCCGAGGGTCGCGGTCGTCCAATCCCCATCCCCGAATGCATGCGAGACTTTGAGCAGCGAAAGCTTCGTTCAATTCTATCACATCCACCTGATCCCATCCGATTCCGGCCATTTCAAGCGCCTTGATGGCAGCCCGAACCGGACCGATGCCCATAATTCTGGGTTCGACACCGACCACGGCGCTGGAGCAAATGCGCGCCAATGGGACCAGTCCGTTTTCACCCAAAGCCTTTTCGGAAGCGATCAACAATGCCGCTGCCCCATCGTTCAATCCGGAGGAATTACCGGCTGTTACGGTGCCGCCTGTACGAAATGCAGGCTTTAACTTCGACAACGCCTCCATTGATGTACCGGACTTGATGAATTCATCCTGGTCGAACAACACCATATCCCCCTTCTTCACCGGGATGGATACCGGTTCGATCTCCATGGCGAATCGTCCCGACTCACGTGCACGAGTAGCCTTTTCCTGAGACCAGCAGGCAAACGCATCCTGATCCTCTCTTGAAATTGAACCCTCATCGGCCAGGCATTCGGCGGTCTCTCCCATGGCATGGGTTCCGAACTTCTCCTTCATGACCGGGTTCACGAAACGCCAGCCGAAACTGGAATCGAACATCTGAGCATCCCTACCGAAAGGAGCCGAAGTTTTTGAAATCACCCAGGGCGAACGGGTCATCTGCTCTACGCCCCCGGCCACGACGAGCTGAGCCTCACCGGCCTTGATCATCCGGGCTGCATTCGCGGCTGCCGACAATCCGGAAGCGCACAACCTGTTTACGGTTTCGCCCGGAACAGAAATCGGATAACCCGCCAGCAATGAAGCCATGCGGGCCACATTGCGATTGTCCTCGCCGGCCTGGTTTGCACAACCCATCACAACATCGTCGATTGCCGACGGATCGAGCCCCGGATTCCTGTTCAACAATGATTTCAGCACGTGTGCGGCGAGATCATCAGCACGAACAG
>JAULUX010000180.1:0-7340 GCA_032111385.1 Bacteroidia bacterium | reverse complement strand
CCCATTGAGTCGGATTCGGTCCGTCCGGGCCTGGTTCATCGGATAGACAAGGATACAACTGGGATTATTGTCGTTGCGAAGTCCGAGCATGCATTGACACATCTGGCGAAACAGTTTTATGACAGAAGCATACAACGACTTTATCTTGCTCTGGTGTGGGGAGATTTCGAAGAAGAGGAAGGCACCGTAGATGTTCATATCGGCCGTAGTCCGGTGGATAGGAAGGTCGTCGTGGCGTTTCCAGACGCATCCCAAGGCAAACATGCCGTGACTCACTACAAGGTGTTGGAGAGGATGGGTTATGTTTCACTGATACAGTGCAAATTGGAAACCGGCCGCACTCACCAGATCCGTGCCCACATGAAGTATATTGGTCATCCCCTGTTCAGTGATGAGACTTACGGGGGGCGAAGAATTTTGAAGGGAACCGTATTTTCGAAATACCGTCAATTTGTTGAGAATTGTTTCGACATCATGCCCCGCCAGGCTCTGCATGCGCGATCACTCGGATTCCGACACCCTTCCGATGGTCGAAATATGTATTTCGAAGTGGATCTTCCCGACGATTTTCAGCAAGTCCTGCAGCGATGGAGGAATTATTCTTCCAGGAAAGAAATGAATTGAAAGGGAAGTGCGATCCTTAGATTTGGTTTTTATCCGAATAGTCCGTTTTTCAGATTACGAACCGGTTTATTTAACATTCGGCTGAACCTGTAGTAGCGTCCTGCAAATTCCTCTTGAGGCGTCGAGCAACTCATCCAGGCTGCCGATGGACTCATCGACGCCTAGCCATTGGGCTACAAGTTGGATGATTTCAGTCTGCTGGCCTCGGTTCCTGCCTTTTTTTAAAAGTGCCCGGGCCCCTGCCGACTTGGAGAGTTTGCTTCCTTCCGGATCAACTAGAAGTGGATGATGCAGGATGGTCGAGTCTTGAAATTTATTCGAGTTCAACTCTGCGTCCAGTGCGAGTTGTGCCGCAGTAGATGGAATCAGGTCTTCACCGCGTACAACATGAGTTATGCCGAAGTCAATATCGTCACAAAGGCTGGCTACCTGGTAGGAGGGTAGACCGTCTTTTTTACGCACCACGAAATCACCCGATGCGGACTTGAGATCGCATTCGATGCGGCCTTTAAATAAATCGTTGAAGCCAATCGTTCCAAGCTCTGACGTGTGGAAACGCCAGGAAATCGGCTCAGAGGATGCCGGACCTGAACTGTAGCAACGACAGCCGTCACCGTTAGCGATGAGGCTACGGCTACAGCTGCATTCGTAAATCCTCGCGCTTTCTTGAATTAAAAACAACAATTTCATGTAGGATTGGATCCGGTGGTGCTGGCTCCATGAATCAAGAAAATCATCGGGACCGGAAGGCCCCCTGTCATAATCAATACCGAGCCAATCAATTGTACGGAAGATGTCTTCAAGGTATTCCATCCGAAACCTATCTCTGTCAAGATCATCGATTCTCAATAGGATGTTTCCGCCGACTTGACGAGCCAATATCCAGGTCAGGACAAAAGATGCCGCATTGCCGGTGTGCAGTAAGCCGCTGGGAGTTGGTGCCAGCCGGAAATGCGCTGTAAGCGTCCTATCGTTTGAAACGGTCATGGATGGCTTGTTCAAGCAATTCCCGGTCGTCGGGGTGTGCAATAGAGCAGAGTGCCACGGCCCGTTGATAGAGGTTTTTCCCGAAAAGATACGCTATGCCATATTCTGTGACCACATAATGAACATGGGCACGTGTAGTGACCACGGCTGCTCCGGGTTGAAGAAAGGGGACTATCCTGGCCTTGCCTTTGGAAGTTCTGGAAGGCAGGGCGATGATCGGTTTTCCGCCTTTTGAAAGGGCTGCCCCGCGCATGAAATCCATTTGTCCGCCTACCCCCGAATACTGGAATGTCCCGATCGAATCGCTGCACACTTGTCCGGTCAGGTCCACTTCAACGGCACTGTTGATCGCAACTACCGATGGGTTTTGACGGATGACAGAGGTTTCATTGACATAGTCGATGTCGAGGAACGAGAAGGCCGGATTGTCATCTATGTATTTGTATAGATTTTCTGAGCCAAAGCAGAATCCGGTGACCGTTTTACCCGGGTGCTTTACTTTGAAGCGGTTGGTGATTACACCTTTTTCAATTAGCGGGATGATGCCGTCGGAGAACATTTCGGTGTGCACTCCCAGGTCCTTGTGTCCTCCCAACAGTCCAAGAACTGCATCCGGAACAGCACCAATACCCATTTGAAGGGTGCTTCGGTCATCGATCAGGCCTGCGATATGTTCAGCTATCATTAACTCGTGGCTTTCCGCTGCGGGAGGAACTGCAGGCGATTCAAGCGGGGATTCATGAAAAACCATCTCTGTAAAACGCGATACATGGATCATGCTGTCACCGTGGGTGCGCGGCATTCTTGGGTTGACTTGTGCAATTACGACCGGGGCGGTATTGACGGCTGCGCGGGCAATATCTACTGATACACCCAGTGAGCAGAATCCGTGGCGGTCGGGTGGGGAGACTTGAACGAGTGCCACATCCAATGGCAGAACATTATTGATGAAAAGCTCTGGAATCTCACTTAAAAAGACAGGGACATAGTCCCCCCTACCTTCATTCACCGCTGACCGGACCGGTGAAGAGACGAAAAGGGAGTTCAATTTGAAGTTCTTCCGGAATTCGGGACGTGCAGGCGGAAATGCTCCGAAAACACTAATGAACACCAATTCAACATCCGTCAATTCATTTGAACGACCAACCAGCAGTTCAAGCAAATAGGTGGGTGTTGCTGCACTTCCGTGAACAAAAACACGCTGCCCGGATCGAATGTGGGAAAGGGCTTTCTCCGGATTTGAATACATATAGGGTGGAGGTCAGGTCGGAATCGCTAAAGGTAAAATATTCCTCTTGCAACGGTTTGGGATTGAGGCAAGGTGGGAAAGCCGTTTTTTTAGATGATTTTTTTAAATAGTTGAAATACAATTAATTGTTGATTGGTCTGAGTTTGATCGGTTGCTAAAACGGCCTTCGGTTCAAGTCCATTGGATTTTCAATCGATTCATGAATAATTAATTGATAAAGACCTTGATTAAATGAAATCCTTATGTATCTTTGCACTCCCTTTTTTGGGGTATAGTGCGCATAATTCACTGATACTGAATAGAAAAATACAAAGGATGCCAACAATTCAACAGCTTGTCCGGAAAGGCCGCGAGGCTTTGGTCGATAAAAGCAAGTCGCCGGCTCTCACATCTTGTCCTCAGCGTCGCGGGGTTTGTACCCGTGTTTACACTACCACACCTAAGAAGCCGAATTCAGCGATGAGGAAGGTGGCCAGGGTGCGTCTTACCAACAAATTCGAAGTCACGGCCTACATACCTGGTGAAGGTCATAACCTGCAGGAGCACAGTATCGTGATGATTCGTGGCGGTCGTGTGAAAGACTTGCCTGGTGTTCGTTACCACATCATCCGTGGGGCCCTTGATACCTCCGGTGTTGATGGTCGTAACCAGCGTCGTTCCAAATACGGCACCAAACGTCCCAAGCCGGGTGCAGCTCCTGCAACCAAAGGCAAAAAATAATCTGACAAATCATTAGAAAAGTAATATCATCCTTCTGATCCATGAGGAAGACTAAACCGAAAAAGCACCCGATTGTTGCCGATCCACGTTTCAACGATCCCCTGGTGACCCGTTTCGTAAACATGCTGATGTATTCCGGCAAAAAGGGAAAGGCGTTCCAGTTGTTTTACGATGCCATCGATAAGGTGGAGGCGCGCACCAAGGAAAGTGGAATTGAAACATGGCGTACAGCGCTCAACAATGTAACGCCAAGTGTTGAAGTGAAAAGCCGTCGTGTTGGTGGTGCTACATTCCAGATCCCTTCTGAAATTCGCCCGGACCGTAAGATCTCTGTTGGGATCAAGTGGATGATTCTTTATTCCCGCAAGCGAAACGAGAAAAGCATGGCCGATAAGCTGGCCGGTGAGATCATCGCCGCAGCCAAAGGCGAAGGTGCTGCTGTCAAGAAAAAAGACGATACACACCGCATGGCAGATGCCAACAAGGCATTCTCCCATTTCCGAGTCTAATCATTATCCCTATATCATCAATTCGGGAATATTCATCCATACCAATGTCACAGGAAGTCAAGGATCTTAAGTTTGTACGAAATATCGGTATCGCAGCCCACATCGATGCGGGTAAGACAACGACCACCGAGCGTATTTTATATTATACCGGTGTGAACCACAAAATCGGTGAGGTTCACGACGGTGCGGCAACCATGGATTGGATGGTTCAGGAGCAGGAGCGTGGTATCACCATCACTTCTGCTGCGACCACCTGTTTCTGGAACTACCGCAACAACAAATACAAGATCAATATCATCGATACCCCTGGTCACGTCGATTTCACTGTAGAGGTGAATCGTTCTCTGCGTGTCCTGGACGGATTGGTGTTCCTTTTCTCTTCTGTTGACGGAGTCGAGCCTCAGTCTGAAACAAACTGGCGCCTTGCCAACAATTACAATGTCACTCGTATCGGTTTCGTCAACAAGATGGACCGTGCAGGAGCCGACTTTTTGAATGTGGTTAAGCAGGTTCGCGAGGTGTTGGGTGGAAATCCTTTGCCTCTTCAGTTGCCCATCGGTGCTGAAGATACCTTTAAAGGCGTTGTTGACCTGATCAACTTCCGCGGTATCGTGTGGAACGAGCAAGACCAGGGAATGACTTACGAAGTCGTTCCTATCCCTGCCGACCTGGAAGAAGAAGCGAAGGAATACAGGGAGAAGCTTCTCGAAGCTTGTGCCGAGTTCGACGACAAGATCATGGAGAAGTATTTTGAAGATCCGACTTCCATCACCGAAGGAGAGATTCTCGCTGCGCTTCGCCAGGCATGCATTCATAACAAAGTCGTACCCATGGTTTGTGGCTCCTCTTTCAAGAACAAGGGAGTTCAAACCATGTTGGATTATGTCATGGAGCTTATGCCATCTCCGATGGATAAAAACAATATCATCGGAACCAATCCCGACAATGGGGAAGAGGTTGTGCGTCGTCCTGATGCAAATGAACCTTTTACTGCATTGGCTTTCAAGATCGCTACAGACCCCTTCGTCGGCCGACTCGCTTACTTCCGTTGTTATGCAGGAAAGCTGGAGGCTGGTTCCTATATTCTGAATACTCGTTCAGGAAACAAAGAGCGTATATCCCGTCTCTTCCAAATGCATGCCAATAAGCAGAATCAGATTCCTGAGATTGGAGCAGGCGATATCGGTGCGGCAGTTGGATTCAAGGATATCAAGACCGGAGACACCCTTTGTGCGGAAAATGCTCCGATTGTTCTCGAAGCAATGCAGTTCCCCGAGCCTGTTATCGGCTTGGCAATTGAGCCCAAAACCCAGGGTGACATGGACAAGTTGGGAGTTGCTCTTGGTAAGTTGTCCGAAGAAGATCCTACTTTCCGTGTGAAGTCCGATGAGGACAGTGGTCAGACCATCATCAGCGGAATGGGCGAGTTGCACCTCGAAATCATCGTTGACCGTTTGAGGCGCGAATTCAAGGTGGAAGTGAATCAGGGTGCTCCCCAGGTAAACTACAAAGAGGCGATCACCGGATCTATTGAGCACCGTGAAGTTTATAAGAAACAAACGGGTGGTCGCGGTAAATTTGCTGATATCAAGTTTGTGGTTTCTCCGGTTGATGCCGATTTCGAAGCCACCGACAAGAATAACGGCCTTCAGTTTGTCAATGAAATCACCGGTGGTAACATTCCCCGAGAGTTTATCCCTGCTATTGAGAAAGGTTTCCGCTCTGCAATGGTGAATGGTGTCTTGGCCGGATATCAAGTTCAGTCCATGAAAATCCGTCTGATTGACGGTTCATACCACACTGTTGACTCCGATTCTTTATCGTTTGAGATCTGTGCTCGCACAGCTTTCCGTGAATCGGTACCCAAAGCCAGGCCCATCCTTCTTGAGCCGATCATGAAACTTGAAGTGATCACCCCTGAGCAAAACATGGGTGACGTGGTGGGTGACTTGAACCGTCGCCGTGGCCAGATGGAGGGTATGGATTCTCGTGCAGGTGCTCAGGTTGTGAAAGCCAAAGTTCCACTTAGTGAGATGTTCGGATATGTCACGGCACTTCGTACCATCACTTCCGGTCGTGCTTCTTCTACAATGGAATTCTCTCACTATGCCGAGGCGCCACGTAACATTGCTGAAGAGGTTGTTGCCAAAGCAAAAGGGAAGGCTGCAGCGGAAAAATCGTAATCCAATCTCCAATACAGAATAATCCTATCGTTCTTATAAACCATGAGTCAGAGAATCAGAATCAAGTTGAAATCCTATGATTTCAACCTCGTCGACAAGTCGGCCGAGAAAATCGTGAAAACTGTGAAGCCGACAGGCGCAGTCGTCAGTGGACCTATTCCCCTGCCAACTGAAAAGAAAATCTACACAGTACTCCGTTCCCCGCACGTAAATAAAAAAGCCAGGGAACAGTTTCAGCTCTGCTCATACAAGCGTCTCCTTGACATATACAGTTCAACTGCGAAGACTGTTGATGCATTGATGAAACTTGAGCTTCCCAGTGGTGTGGAAGTCGAGATCAAAGTATAGTGTAATTATTCCGGTCGTTCCCCACTGTGGAAACACCGATCGTTCTTTACATCACATCCGAATCAAAACGTACGTTCACTCGATCAGAGTGATGCGTTCAACTTATAATCAACAAGACCAAAACAACTAATCCTTAGTTAAGATGGCAAGCATCATCGGAAAAAAAGTCGGTATGACCAGCATCTTCGATGCAGAGGGAAAAAACATCCCTTGCACCGTAGTTGAGGCCGGCCCCTGTGTTGTTACACAGGTTAAAACGGTTGAAAAAGACGGTTACTCTGCCGTTCAGCTCGCATTTGGTGAGCGTAAAGAGAAAAATACGCCCGGAGCATTACTCGGGCATTTCAAGAAAGCGAATACCACGCCCAAGCGTAAGGTATTGGAATTCACTAATTTTGACCAGGAATTCCAGACCGGCGACTTGGTAAAATGTGACATTTTTCAAGAAGGTGATTTCTGCGAAGTCGTAGGAACTTCCAAGGGTAAAGGTTTTCAAGGTGTCGTGAAACGCCACGGTTTCAGTGGTGTTGGAGGCCAGACCCACGGACAGCACGATCGCCAGCGCGCCCCAGGTTCTTTGGGAGCATCTTCATGGCCGTCCCGCGTTATGCCGGGCATGCGCATGGCAGGGCACAAGGGTGTAGATCGTGTTAAAGTTCAAAACCTTCAGGTTGTCAAGGTATTACCCGAGCAAAATCTCCTTTTGATCAAAGGAGCAAT
>JAULUX010000179.1:0-6747 GCA_032111385.1 Bacteroidia bacterium | reverse complement strand
GCGCCAAGGCAGGATTCAATATCACGCAAACTTTCTCGATATGTCAATTGAGCAAAACTCATTACAATGTATTGTTCCCAACATGTAAAACTTCGGACTCGATGATTCCCATTGTAACGCTTAACACTCTTTTCGAATTCATACTTGGAGATAAACGCAATAATTTGGGAAAGAACAGTTTGGCCTTGATTCATCTGTGTTTTTTTCGAAACACAAATCAAATCGATAAATCAAAAAAGGCTTGTAACACATTGATATTAAAATAATTGTAAGGATTTTAAAAAACTTAACCGGACACTAGTGAAGTGATTTAATGAATTAAACATCTATTTTTAACTCTATAATCTCAATCCTTATGAAATTATCCATAGTTCGAATTTCCATGCTGATAGCTTTGGTTGTTTCGGCATGCAATCAATCATCGCATCTGGACCAGTCGTCGCATGGGATTGAAATGGCCAACGGGACGAATGCCGTGGCTTCCGACAGTAGCGGAAAGAAGGTGGACGGGTATATCATGCCGGGTCTCGATCATGGTTTTGAGCAATCTCCCATCAATATTATTTCCAGTGTCAATGATGATGGGAAACATCCTATTACCATGAATTTCACCGACGAAATAAACAAGATTGAAAATCTCGGGCATACCATCCAGCTTGATTTCAAGGAGGGGAGTACCATAACACAAAATGACACGACTTATCAGTTTAAACAATGCCATTTTCATACACCATCTGAACATCAGATCGATAGTGTGACTTTCCCATTGGAAATGCATATTGTAAACATAATGCCTAATGAGGATAAGAACGCCACTCCACAATACCTTGTGGTTGGTGTGTTGTTCAAGGAAGGAAAGGAAAATAAGTTCTTAGCTGATTTTATTGATGCCATACCCAAGGGCGAACATAGCACAAAGGATGTTCAGACGGGTAAAGTGAAACTTGCCGATCTGTTCGGGCCGGTTCCCAAGGAGATCAAAGGGCATTACTATTTCTACCGCGGGTCTTTAACTACTCCGCCCTATACTGAAACGGTTCGCTGGCACATTGCAAAGCATGTATTTGAGGCATCCGCTGCACAGATTGAAACCATCCATAAATTGGAGGGTAATAATGCCAGGCATGTACAAGCATTGTATGGCCGACTTGTTTCTTCAAAATAATCGTTACGGACGTTTGGTTTTTTCATGCCAAAGTAAACACTGGTTTCCATCAGGAAAATTCCATTGCGTAGAATTCGGAACGGTTTGTAGGTTAGATTCCATGCATAAGTTATGCATGTAGCCTGCCCGTTAAAAAATCCACCGCCTTCCCGGCACAGCGCTCCCCATCCATGGCCGCCGAAACAATCCCGCCTGCGTAACCCGCACCTTCTGCGCATGGGAATAGCCCCTGCACTTCAGGATGCATGCAGGTTTCTTTATCGCGTGGAATGCGCACCGGTGAAGAGGTTCGTGATTCAGTAGCCACCAGTACGGCATCTTCGGTGTAATAGCCTTTCATTTTCTTTCCGAAATCTAAAAGTCCTTTTTGCAAGGCATTGGCTACTTCCTTTGGCAGAACTTCCTGCAAGGGAAAGGGATGAAGTCCGGGTACGTAGGAACTTTCGAGTGGGGTAGAGGCGAATCGTCCTTCGCAGAAGTCGGTCATCCGTTGTGCAGGTGCCACTAGTTGGCCTCCTCCGGCTTCGTAGCAAGCTTTCTCAACCGCCGATTGATACTCCATCGCCGCGAGTCCTTTTGCGCTGCTGTAGCGCTTAAAATCGTCGTGTCCGACGCTGACTACCAGTCCGGAGTTTGCGAATGGGTTGTTGCGTTTCGAGGGCGACCAGCCGTTGACCACGATCTCTCCCTGAGCCGTTGCAGCCGGGGCAATGATTCCTCCGGGACACATGCAGAAACTGTACACACCACGACCTTCATATTGTCCGCTCAGGCTGTAGGCGGCTGCCGGCAAGGTATCCGGTCTCACACTGCAGTGGTATTGCACGGCGTCTATGCGCTGCTGGGGATGTTCGATGCGTACGCCCAGGGCGAAATCCTTGGCTTCGATCAGGATATTGCGTTCCTGCAAAAGCCGGAAAATGTCGCGGGCCGAGTGGCCGGTGGCCAGGATCAACGCTTTGGCCCGGTGTGTTGTCGGTTGTCCGTTACCGGTATCCACCACGCGGACGCCCGTAAACTGTCCGTTCTCGACCAGGATATCGTCCACGCGGCTGCCGAAGTGCACCTCTCCTCCGCAGGATACAATGAACTCGCGGATAGCGCTGACAATGCCCGGCAACTTGTTGGTGCCGATGTGGGGATGGGCATCAATGGCGATGTCGGGCGAAGCACCGAACTGGATGAACGTGTCGAGGATGCGACGGATGTTGCCACGTTTGTCGGAGCGGGTGTACAGCTTGCCGTCGGAGTAAGTTCCTGCTCCGCCTTCGCCGAAACAGTAGTTGGAGTCGGGATTGACGAGTCCTTCGCGGTTGATCTGAGCCAGATCGCGCCGCCTGCTGCGTACGTCCTTGCCACGTTCCAGGATGACCGGCTTCAGTCCCGATTCGATCAGTTGCAGTGCAGCAAAGAGACCCGCTGGACCCGCTCCGGCGATGAGTATTGGTTCTGCATTGCCGATGTTTCGAAACTCCCGTTCTCGGATAGGCTCAGCCGAGAGTTCTTCTCCGATGCCTACTTCGAAAAACAGACGCACCTTCACCTGTCGTGAGCGGGCGTCGATGGAACGGCGGATCAGTCGGTGTCCCCGCAATTCGGCAAGGGGAATTCCAAGGTGTGCTGCGATCTTCTCGCCGAACCGCTCGCTGTGGGCTGCCTCTTCGGGCGGCAACATCAGCTCGATGCGCTGTATCATTCAGTGGAGTGGAGTTGTGCCGGTGGAATCAGGGGTTACTCGAATGTGAGAGACAAAGTGAAAATCCGAGATTTGAGCGATTGCATGGTGGTGGTATAAACTCCCGGATCGGTGGCAAGTACGTTGGGTATGCCCTGGAAGATCTTGATCTCCGGAGCGAATTTAAACAGGGGTGCATACAGGTCCATGCCGAAGCCGATAGTGTAGCCATAATCGATGCGGTTCAGCTTCACGAGGTCTTTTTCATTCACCACCTTCGCCTGCGACACCAGGTCGATGGCGTATTTGAATCCTCCCGTGACATAGAAACGATAGTTGTTGACACGGTTCGATTTGAACTTGATCTCCAACGGGAAATCCAGGAAGGTCGATTCGACGATCTTTACCACTTCATCCGTCGGACCAACAGGCGTTTTCATCTTGTAGATCAGGTCACGCTGGGAGAAAGCCAGATTTGGCACAAAGCGTAAGTCGAAGTTGTTGCCCAGGTGCAGGTTGGTGATGATGCCCAGGTTGAAACCGGCTTTGCCAACGGCGTTTACTACCAAAACGCTGTCGCTGCGGATCAGGCTCTCCGAGCGGGTGACTTTGAAATTCGTCTTGTTGTATCCCAGTAAAAAGCCGAAGTGAATCCACTGACGGTCGTATTTTTCAAGGTTCTTGACGATGATCCGTTGTGCATGCAGTTCGCCGGCTGTGATGAACAGCGCGGGAATCAGCAAAAGTGCCCAACGGAGGGTTTTCATTTTGTGGCAGTGTAGATACTGGCAATACCGAACGTCAAAGGGATGCATTTGGTATCCCGGAAACCGCTTTTTTGCAGGTGTTTCAAGAAGGCTTCGCCGTAAGGGAATACCGAAACCGATTCGGGCAGGTATTCGTAGGCCGCGCGTTCGCGGGTAAGCCATTGTCCCAGACGGGGCATCACCTTGAAGGAATAGAAATCGTACATCTGCTTGACCGGAAAGCGGTCGGGCTGTGAAAATTCCAGGACAACCACCATGCCTCCTGGACGAATCACGCGGTAGATCTCGGCAAGTCCTTTTTCAAGCGATTCGAAATTGCGGACACCGAAAGCCACAGTCACCGCATCGAAACGGTTGTCTTCGTATGGCAGGTACTCGGAGGCACCTTGTTCCAAGCGGATGATGCCCTGATAACCACGCTCCATCACCTTGTGCCGACCGATATCGAGCATTTTATTTGAAATGTCGATGCCGATGATCTCTGCGGGTTTGAGTCGAACGCATTCCAGGGCCAGGTCGGCAGTGCCGGTGGCGATGTCAAGGATAGAGGAGGGCTGCAGCGCGATGAGCTGGTCGATGGCTTTCTTTCTCCAGCGCTTGTCGATACCTGCCGATAAAACCCTGTTCATGAAGTCGTAGCGCGTGGCTATGCTGTCGAACATCACTTCAACACGCTCGCGCTTGCTTTCGCCACGGTAGGTTTTCGGCTGGACGCTCATAGCTGGAGATGGGCTGCTTCGTGTAAAAGTTGTTGCTTGTCGACAGGCACTACACCCACTTTTTCGCAGACTAGTCCTCCGGCCAGGTTGGACAAAGCAGCCAGTGTCGGCGTGGAGAGTCCAAGGGCGAGGCAGAGGGAGGCTACGCTGATGACAGTGTCTCCAGCCCCCGAAACATCGCTGATGTTGCGGATATGTGCCGGAATGATGCCGTGTTTTTCGTTGTTGCCGTAAAAGACACCCGATTCGGATAGTGTGACCAATAGGGTTTGGATACCGTGCGCGGTCCGGAACGGGGTGGTCAGGCGATGAAGTCCTTCGGAATCGGTCTTGTCGATGTCGGTCTTCAGTCCGCTTTTCAATTCGGCGAGGTTCGGCTTGAACAAACTCACACCCGAATAGGCTTCGAAGTTCTTTTTCTTGGGGTCGACGGCTGTGGGAATGTTGCGCAACTTGCAGGCTTCAACCACAGCAGCGATAAGCGATGGGGTGAGAACCCCCTTGTCGTAATCTTCAAATACAACCACGTCCGGCTTGGCGCTGTCCAGTAGCGACTCGACCTTTCCCCTCAACTCCTGCGATTCCCTTGCATTCAGGTCTTGCAGGATCTCCTCGTCCACACGCAGCAATTGGTGGTTGTTGCCGATGACCCTGGTCTTTACGGTCGTCACCCTGTCGTCGGAAAGCACCATGCCCGCCGTGTCCATGCCCAGTTCGCGCATCAGCCTTAGCAGTTCCTCCCCGTTTCGGTCGTTACCCACCACTGAACACAGGATAGGCGTGGCTCCCAGGGAACGTACATTGATGGCCACGTTGGCGGCCCCACCCAAACGGCTTTCTTTCTTCTGCACTGCAACGATGGGTACAGGCGCCTCGGGGGAAATGCGGTCCACCTTACCCCAGAGGTAGGCGTCGAGCATGACATCCCCGATCACCAGCACCTTCAGCCGGTTAAAGGCTTCGAACAATTCAGAAACAGAGGCGAACGGTGACAAAATCAGGCTTTTATGGGGGGCAAAGATAGGGAATGCAGAATAAGGTGATGGGGCAGTGGTTTATTCGGTTCGGTAAGTTCTGAATCGAGGCAGTCAATGGGTGAAATTTGAAAACAAGTTGATTTGAAAATTTGATAATGGGAGATTGCAGGTTAGTAAATGAACTAACTGGTCCCACAGCCCTGAATCGTGGCGCAGCCTCTGATTCAGAGGTCGAAGGGTGGTTCGTCCGATAGCTATCGGACAGGCTCACCAACCATGGTTCGACGGGCTCACCAACCAGATAGGAACTGGTCCCTGAGCTTGTCGAAGGGTCGTGGTTCGTCCGATAGCTATCGGACAGGCTCATCAACCATGGTTCGTCCGATAGCTATCGGACAGGCTCACCAACCAGATAGGAACTGGTCCCTGAGCTTGTCGAAGGGTCGTGGTTCGTCCGATAGCTATCGGACAGGCTCACCAACCATGGTTCGACGGGCTCACCAACCAGTTAATTCTGGTCCCACAGCCCTGAATCGTGGCGCAGCCTCTGATTCAGGGGTCGAAGGGCCAGGGATATAAAATCAATCCGAATTGCTCCTATCTCAGCTTCGCTAGGCTGATCTTGATCCTGCGCATGGCTTCCCGCAAAATTTCGTCGGAAGTGGCGAAGGAGAGCCTGACGCAATTGTTGTCCCCGAAAGCCTCGCCCGTCACCAGCGATACTTTGGCATCTTTAAGCAGGTACATGCAGAGGTCGGTAGCCGATTGGATGACCGTTTCTCCATCACTTTTTCCGAAGAAGTAGCGCACATCCGGAAATACATAAAACGCTCCCATGGGCTTGTTGAATTTCCAGCCGGGAATTTCACCCATCAGCGAAAGGACCAGATCCCTGCGGCGCAGGAACGACTCACGCATGTATTCGTACGCGTTATAATCGGTGGATATCGCCTTCAATGCCGCCTTCTGGGCGATGGTGTTTGCTCCGCTGGTGAATTGCCCCTGCATCTTGTCGCAGGCCTGGGCGATGGTTTTACAAGCTGCAATGTAACCGATCCTCCATCCCGTCATCGCGTAACCTTTCGATACCCCGTTCACGATGATCACCCGGTCGCGTATCCCGTCGAACTGGGCGATGCTCTCGTGCTTCATTTCAAAGTGAATGTGCTCGTAGATCTCGTCCGACATGATCCAGATGCCCGGGTGGGGTTGCAACACATCCGCAAAAGCCTTCAGTTCATCGCGGGTGTACATGGTGCCCGTGGGATTGCAGGGGGAACTGAAGATGAAAAGCCGTGTCTTTGGTGTAATGACCTCTGCGATCTGGCTTGGACTGACCTTGAAATCAGTATCAATTGTAGTGGAGAGGTAAACGGGAATTCCTCCGGCCAGCTCGATGATCTGTGCATAGCTCACCCAGAATGGTGCGGGTATGATCACTTCG
>JAULUX010000178.1:4919-18076 GCA_032111385.1 Bacteroidia bacterium | reverse complement strand
CCTTGAGCATAGTCGAAAGGCCCTGAAATACACTGTAGAAAGTGGGCTTGGTTTCGACTACGCTCAACCAACAAGGATTCGTCTTCGGCCCTTGAGCGTAGTCGAAAGGCCATGAAATACACGGTGGAATACGGGCTTGGTTTCGACTGCGCTCAACCAACAAGGATTCGTCTTCGGCCCTTGAGCATAGTCGAAAGGCCCTGAAATACACTGTAGAAAGTGGGCTTGGTTTCGACTACGCTCAACCAACAAGGATTCGTCTTCGGCCCTTGAGCATAGTCGAAAGGCCCTGAAATCACCGAAAAGTGTCAAATTCCCGAGCTTGACGAAGAATCCTGATATATAGACGCAGAACACACTCAAGTATCAACACAAACCAAACCGATAAACACCGAAATTTGAGACTGAAACACCTTTGTTAACATCTGCAAGAACAGCGCTATGTCAATATCCTTTGAGTTGCTTAACGAATGCCCCGCCTGTGGAAATCCACAATCGAATAAAACACTGGAAGTGGAGGATTTTACTGTTTCACGTGAGTCATTTTCATTGGTAAAATGCTCTTCTTGCCAACTCTTGTTCACCAATCCGAGACCTGTAGAAGCAGAAATAGGGACTTACTATCAATCAGAGGAATATATCAGCCATACCAATAGCCGAAAAGGCCTTTTGAATGGGGTGTATCAATGGGCTCGCGGAAGAGCCATTGCAAGCAAGATCGGTTTGATTGAATCATTGAACAGTTCACCCCGCTCCTTGCTTGATTATGGCTGTGGGACAGGTGAGTTCCTTGCCGCTGCGAAGAGAAAAGGATGGATTTGTGCAGGATTGGAACCCGATGATGGAGCACGGAAGCAAGCAAAAAGTAACCACGGGTTAAACGTGGAACTTCCAGACAAACTGTGGGACCTTCCCGAGGGTCAATTCGGTGTGATTACGCTGTGGCATGTATTGGAGCACGTGCACCGTCTCAATGAGACTGTACACCAACTAATTCGTTGCCTCAGTTCCCAAGGTCGATTATTGATTGCTGTTCCCAATTGCCTTTCGCACGAATCGCGTCATTATGGATCTTATTGGGCGGCATACGATGTTCCACGTCACCTGTATCACTTCAGTCGCACGCCCATGCTAAAACTTATGGAAAAGTACGGGCTGGAACTTGAGAAGGTGAAACCATTGTTCTTTGATCCGTTCTACATCAGTTTATTGAGCGAGAAGTATAAAACAGGTAAATCCAATCCTATGGCAGCCGCTTGGCAAGGGCTCCAAACCACTTTCGCAGGAAGAAAAAACCTGGATGAAAATTCCTCTCTGCTGTATGTATTCAAGCGGAGGTGACTGTAAAAGTACGAGCCGGATCCAATTGAATCAGGTGTACATTTGAATGTGAATCGACCATCCTTAAGAGGTACCTGCTTTAAACTTACTGTTTATGCTCATGTGTTTGAATGCACAGGAGACCGTTGTACGTGAAACAGCACATGAGCAGGTTGGGCAACATGAGTTCTATGTCACCCAACTTCCAGCAGGAGCAGGCACGTGGAACATGTCCGGTGGTGCTCGTGTCTATGGCCGCTTAGTCGTGATTCATTGATGCGATAGACCGGCTTTGTAATATAAAACAACATCAGCATGCCCGAGCCGATCAAACGACACCCGTCTCTCCAGCCCTTAAGCCGTGATCACCACGATGGACTTCTTCTTTGCTTCAAAATACGGGAGGGAATCAAGCGCGGCGTAGATCCCCAGCGGATCAAACGCTATACCGACTGGTTCTGGGAAAATCATCTCGTACCCCATTTCCGTGAGGAAGAGGAGTTGGTATTCCCTATTCTTGGGAATGACCACCCGGAGGTAAAAACAGCACTCGAACAGCATGTCCGGCTGAAGGAATTGTTTGCCGGCCCCGTACCCGATCAAGAAGTGCTGATGACCATGGAGAAGGAGCTGGAGCAGCACATCCGATTCGAAGAGCGTATCCTGTTCAACACCATCCAGAATATTGCCGACTCCGACCAGCTATCCAAAATAGGTTCAGTAGCGTCCCATGCTCCCTCCTGCGAATCCTGGAACGATCCTTTTTGGATGGATAAACCTGTCTAATCATATACCAATAATCAATTTCTCTCGTTTGGAAATTAAACTACTTGGATAGTTGAATATCAGAAACGGGTAATCCACCGAAGCCATGAAAAACATCCACCAGTATTCCATCGGATTGGCAGCCTTGCTGGCACTGTTGATCATCGTTTTTACTTCTTGCAGAAAAGAGAAGCAGGACAAGCTCATTGATCGCGACGCCAATTCATTGATTGAGTATGCAATGACGGATAATGCCTTCAACGATGTGGCCGGTATTTCTGACGAG
The DNA here is from genome assembly GCA_032111385.1 of Bacteroidia bacterium. Lineage (GTDB taxonomy): Bacteria > Bacteroidota > Bacteroidia > AKYH767-A > OLB10 > JAJTFW01. The sequence continues at coordinate 15,705 of JAULUX010000178.1, read as the reverse complement.
GCCTACAACGGCTCGCTTCAAACCTATCGGACGGAGTCACCACAGCTCGGATCAACTTTGTCCGGTTGCGCGACCATCAGCTTCGATACCACAACCAACCCCAAATCCTATACTGTCGATTTTGGAACCACCGATTGCCTGTGCGGGGATGGCAATTACCGAAGAGGTAAAATTAGTGTCACATGGACGGGCGCTTATCGCGACTCAGGATCGTCACACGCCATCACCTTCAACAATTATTTTGTCAACTACAACCAGTTGCTGGGTACCAAAACGGTGACCAATAACGGAACAAACACACAAGGCCAACCCGTGTTCACGGTGACCGTCAACGGGTCAGTGATCTGGGATCCTCAGTATTTCGGTGGCGGCGGAACCAGCACAATGGTATCTACACGTACCCGTGTTTGGACCGCCGGTTACAATACTCCATTCATCTGGCTGGATGATATTTACCAAATCAGCGGAACGGCCAGCGGCGTAACACGAACTGGTAACCCGTATTCGATGAACACCGCCTCTCCCTTGGTCAAGGAAATCGGATTTCGTCATTTCACGAACGGAGTACTCGAATTCACACCGGGAAACTTGCCCACCCGTTCTATCGACTATGGCTATGTGAACGGTCAGCGCGATAACTTGGCCAGGGTGACTGTTGCCGGCCAAAGTTTTATCATTACGCTGCGTTAGATCAGTTTTTCACAAACCGATACACCTGTTTTTCCGAACGCAAAAGATAAACTCCCTGTCTCAAGCTTCGGATATCCACAGTCCACCCCCGTTCAGTTGATATGCCGTTTAATGACAGGATCTTCCCATCCGGAGTGATCACAACAGGTGCCTTGTTCCCTGTTTCAATAATGTGCAAATAATCGGATGCGGGATTCGGGTAGAGGATTCGGCCTTCTGTAAACGCCGTTTCCGAAAGACTGCTGACCGTTAGCGTTGATGCGCGGAGCCAGACCGACACTCCGTTGGTGCTGTTTTGCACATTTCGGAATCCTACTCTTACACTTCCGCTGTCGGGTAATGTGTTGGTGATGAAATCCAGACTGAAAAGAAGACTATCTCCCGGCTGAAGGCTGACAGTGATGCTGTCCTCTGTAGGACTATAGCAAATATCAGCACAAAAGGCGGTCAACCATCCCGATGGAATAGAGGTGATCAGCTTCTTAATACCGATGGAAACCGGTGCGGATGAGGAATTGACCAACCAGCCGAAGTTGTACAATATATCACCCGGGCTGCCCAAGGACGAGTTGTTCAACACGCTCAGAGTGAAATTCCCATTGCCGGCAGCCGGGGTGCATTGACCGGAGTTTGTTCCTAGCAGGCTATCGAGGTCGCAATAAATGTTGTTGGGCGATTTATTGAACCATCCGTGTTTCGAAAACACCTGTCCGTTTGGTGTGATGACATAAGCATTGTTCGGGGCCGGACCGAAAAGGCTCCACCAGGCATTGCAAGGGTTGTCGAGGTAGATGGTTGCCTGGGAGGAGACCCAATACGATAAGGTATCTGCCAGTAGTTTTCGATCCCCGTAAGTGGTGGGTTGTGGAAAGGTGATTCCCGAACTAATATTTGCATTCCCGGTATTGATGTAACCAAAATAGGGCGAGGTGTCGGTTGGGTGGGCCTCAACCGTAAATATGACAGCGGTTTCGATGAGTCCCGCATAAGTGGACATCATTGAATTGATGGTCGCAATCCGGTTGCGGAATACGGGACAGGTGAGACTACCGCTGATCAACACCACCGGTTTGCCTGTCGCTAGTTTGTCCGACAAAGTGAATGTTCCGCCCTGGGTGTCGTACAATGTGAAATCCGGAACGAAGTCGCCTTTTTGATAACCACTGTTGTCGAAGCTTCCCAGGTACCAGGGGATGGTGCAGATAGCCGTTGTGTCTTCGGGTTCCTGACCGTTGGAGATGGAAGGCAGGAGTTGGGCTGAAGCGCTTTGGATTAGCAGGATGATGAGTATAACAATAAATACAGGCTTCATTCCACGACTTTTGTTTTAAGATGAGCCATTGCTTAAAAGGTTTAGCGTTATATGGTAAACGATCCGAAACGATCAACCTTTCATCCGTTGGATGATGTCATTCAGTCGCTGCGTAATATTGGTTCCTTTTCGCCTGAATCCCAGTTGATCGAACAACTCTTCGAATAACACCTGGTCGGTGCGAAGCATTCCGTCGCTGATAATCCATTGGGCTAGCTGGAAGAGTTCCGAGTCATGGTAATCCTGGATGCTATCGTATTGAGGAATGGGAGGTCGATTATCTTTCTTTTTTTCGTCGGCCTTGACGGGGTAGACGGGTGTTTTGGGTTGAATCAACGTCCCACCCTTTGTCTTTTTATCTGTTTTGCTTTCTTCAAGAAGTATTCGGTAGCGATGCAATGCGCGCTCAATTTCTTCTTCTCGACGTGTAAACCAATCTGTACTCCAGATACGATGGAAATCCCACCCCATTCCTTCTAAAAACTCCTGTCGAAGCCGATCACGGTCGCGCGCACATGGAGCGCTGTGATAGGCTGCTCCATCGCATTCAATAGCCATGATGAATTCGCCCGGCTTGTCCGGGTGGTGAACCACCAGATCGATACGATAACCCGATACACCATATTGAGACGTAATCTGAAGTCCTTTCGATTGAAGCGCCTCACGGATATCCCGTTCAAAGAAGTTCTCTTCTGTACCTGTTGGTCGCTCCTGTCCGAGGTTGCGACCACCGCTTTTAGCGTACATCAGGTATTTTCGCAACAAGTCCGGCCCCAGTCCTTTTGTGCGCTCGGGATTCAATTCCGCCGGATCAAACGAGGCCACCACCCACATTTGTTCACGCGAACGGGTGATGGCTACGTTCAGGCGACGCTCACCTCCCTCTTGGTTGATCGGTCCGAAGTTGTGAGATAGTGTACCGGAACGGTTTTGTCCGTAGCCAATGGATAGAATGATGATGTCCCGCTCATCCCCCTGAACACGCTCCAGGTTTTTGACGAAGAAAGGCTCTTTACGGCTTTCGGAAAAAAAGGATCGTGATTCTTCATCGAGATTTTCGGCAGCTTTTTCGATCGCTTCTTCAAGCCGAAGGGCGTGTTCGATGCCGAGGGCGATGATGCCCAAGCTTTTATCGGGATGTTTGCGTGCCATTTCAATGGCCAGTCCGGCGACCTTCACTACTTCATTGGTGCTGCTTTCTTGTCCCACATCGCTATTCACAGCAGGATCGACCAGAACGAAGTGAACAGCCTGTTCCGTAGATGGACGTGGAAAGGTGACCATGCGTCCATTGTAGATGTGTTCGTTTGAAAATGCGATGAGCGATTCGTCGCGGCTTCGGTAATGCCACTGAAGGAACCACCCGTCGCCGGCGGGCCCTAGTCCGGGTAATGTTCCAAGTAGGAGGTGCAGAAGGCTCTCGTATCCGCTTGTCGACGGTTGGGGAGTTTGTTCGTCCTCTTCCGACCGCTCTTCACCATCAGCAAAGAAGCTGGTTGGAGGGAGCTGCCGCGTATCACCGGAAACTACAAGTTGTCTTCCCCTGAGTATGGAAGATATTGCATCTGCGGGTTGAACCTGGCTTGCCTCGTCGAAAAAGACTACATCGAATGGAGAATTGTCTGCACTGAGGAATTGGGTGACGGTGAGCGGAGATGCCATCCAGCAAGGAAAAACCGAAAGCAAAACATCCGGAGCTTCTCGGAAAATACGCTTGAAAGGCCAGGGGTGTTTACGCTGTGATTGTGACCGTAGCACGTTTTCCTGGTCGGGGAAGCGGTTCATGAGACCTGTCATCCGCTCAGCATGCAAGCGGCGGATACGGCTAACGGCCAAGGTCTGCCGTTTCTTGTCCAATTCACGGAATAGCATTCGTTTCTCATCCTGGCGTCTTCCATCGAAAGCAGCGATGCGCATGTCGCGGCCTTTCATGATGCTCAGGATACTGCCGTAATAGAGCTGTTCGAAGGAGGATGACCATTTTTCGCCAGGAATTCCCGCCTGTTCGCATTGCAGAATGAACGAATCCATGCCGGTGCTTGACAATTCCTTCTGAAGCTGCAACAGCTTCGGTATAAGATAGGCGTTGTCGCGTTGTTCAAGTAGTCCGGTAATAACACTCTCAAGCTCTTCCAAAACATCCAGTTTTGCCATCTGAGGAATGATCACTACTACAGTTTTTAGAGACTCCTCTAAGGCATTCCCCTCCTTGGAGAGTATATCCAGGTTTAACACCTGGTTCGGAGGATTTCCTTTCCAGTGCTCTTGGACGGCCCTTAGTTTTTCCAACGTGGGAAGACCAGTGGTGAATAGGTCGACGGAATGAGTGAAAAGACCTTTGACACGACGAACGGCCTGCCTGTACGAAGAGGAGAACAAGCCGCCGGCAAACTGTTTGAGGCATTTCCCTTTATAACTCTCGAGTACAGAGATCTCATCACTCACATTCTTCCGTAAAGCCTCCGGTTGATAAAGAGGAAGGATGCTTTCGAGTTGACGCAACTGTTCGTTGTCCTTTTGCAGTTGGGTACGATGTTCAAGCACCTCTAAATTCAGTTTCGACCGGTTTTCTTCGTACCAGGTTCTCAGGGTGCGTATGTGTCCTGCTATATCCTGAAGCGTATCAAGCAGAGAAAGCGTTTTTTCACCGGGATCGGCCACTGCATTTTTCCAGGAGATGGCTACAGGGCTTTTCAAACGACCCCGCAATGCCGCGTATTCGTCGACCAACTCCATCATCTGCCGTTTGAGTTCAGGGCTCACTTGCTCGAGTGATGATGACTGCATCCTGAGTCCGGGATGGGGAACTTCAGGGTGCCCCATGAGCCAGTCCATGCATGCATAGGGACTCAGGTTCCAGGGTTCCCAGGGGGTGTGGAGAATCTGCACATGATCAACCAGTTCCTTGCGCACACGCTCCCACTCGCCCAGGGTATGATTTCCGGGTTCAGTTGCGGGACTGCGTAATACTTCGAGCCCCCGGTATAACTGATCGGCCAGTTTTTTACCACGCATATCTCCGCCGTGCAAATTGAGCACAAGGTCGCCGAGGCCACCTTTGTTTAGTCGATCGAAGACCACGTCGAGTGCCGCCTTTTTTTCCGCTACGAACAAGACCCTTTTTCCACGTGCTACGAGTTCAGCTATCAGGTTGGCTATCACTTGTGATTTTCCGGTGCCCGGCGGACCCTGGATCACACCGCTTTTTCCTTGCAGGACATTCCGGATGACGGTGAATTGACTGCTGTCGCATGGCAAAAAAGTGAAATCGTCCTGTGCAGGCAACGAATCGATTTCCTGGGGAAGAAAGTCTGGTGTTGAGTTTTGAAACAACAATCTTGCTTGCGGGTCTCCGCATAGTGCAGCGATCAACGGATGCTGATAGGTGTGGGCACGGTGCGCTTCAAGGTCCTGGACCAGTCCGATCTTTTGGAAAGAAAAGTTCGACAACCATGCTCCATTGTCAAATGTGATCCCCGGAATGACAGAAGATTTGGAGCGAAGCAGCGAGACCAGTTCCTCTAGTCCGGTAACCCAGTTTTCGACCGGCCCGTCGGGATCCAGGCTGTCAATTGTATTTTCAACAAGACTCAGGTCGATGTTCAGCTCCTTTTTCCAAAAAACAAGCATGGAGCGGTTCCACTCCACCTCACCTTTCAGTTGTAATTTAATCGATCTTCCTGCACCCTCTTCGCGATTCATGTCAATTGGCAGCAATAAAGCAGGTGCACAGAAATCACGTCCACCATCAGCCGATAGCCAGCGAAAAACTCCCAGAGCGAGATACAGTGTTTCAATACTGCGTTCCTCCATGTTGATCCGCGCCCTGCGCTGAATCTGCCGGAGAATGGAAAGGGGTTTCTTTTGATCCTCTCCTTTCAGGTGTTTAAGTGGACTCAGAGATTCTAGCCGAAGAAGTTTTTGTAAAGCATCTTCTCCCAAAGCGGATATTGAAAAAACCTTATCGTTGCCTTCTGTTTGAAAATAAAGCAGGTTATTGCGTCGGCCGGTGTCGATCAGACGGGATATCCAGGCTTCCCTGTTTTTATCGATGATGTCGCTGGCAAAAGACATAGGTGGCGGGGATTGTTCCCGTTAAAAGTAGTCCAAAACGGAAGTTCAGGCAGATTTACGAACGCTTGATCCTTGTTTTTTGTGCAGAAAGCAGAATAAACTTATCACAACCAGTCCGATCGCCCCGTACAGTAACATCTGTTTCCAAGGCCTTCTTTCTTCTAAAACCAGTGGCCTTGGATCACCCGAAAACACAATCCCTGCCCAGTAAAAAGGGCTGGCAGCTTCCGATGTCCTGCACAATTTGATGTACTTCAATCGCGCATACTGGAGTGCCCTCGGTTTCGACCTGCCTTGTTCCAATCCCTCGTAGAAATAATCCAGCAATGTGGCGGTAGCTTTATCGTCTACACGCCAGAGGGTACTGAGAGTACTGAGGCTACCCACAGACGAAAATACCCGGGCAAAACTTCTGGATCCCTCTGCGTATACTTCTTTTCCTCTTGCTGTTTCGCAGGCCGATAGTATGGTGAGCGGACTTCTCACGGGGATCGAGTACAGGTCGGCAATGGAAAGGGTGTCTTCGTGATGATCACCGCTGAATAAGATGCTGGAAGCATTCACCGTATTCAGATCTGCCTCTGAATGGCTGACCAGGTGAAGAATTCCATTTACCCCGGCCTTTTCCCGAAATTGTGGGATGCCGGCATTCTTTCCGAAGTAGAAACTCCCTGCATATTTTTTCTCCAGCTTACGAAGGACTCTTTCGTTGAAAGGTAATTTTGACCTTTGAATCATTTCAGGCATGAATGCATGAACCGAAACCCCTTTTGGTAAATCCTGACTTTGGCTATATAACAAGTGACCTCCGCTGATTGCGTATTGTAGAGAATACCTGTTGATGAGATAAGGTAGTTTTCGGAAGTCCGTGTTTTTATCAGAAACAGGTTCAGTTATTAAAACGTCGTATGGGATATCATGGCGTGAGTTGCTGACCGATATCACCAGATTCTTAATCCCTGGGCTTAGCGTTTTCAACACCGGCTCCAATACGATTTGGTATAGGGCATACGAAGATTCCGCAAACACCCGGGCATCCCCTTCAATCATGGAAGAACGTATTTTCTTTAACATGCTTTCAGCCACGTAATAGGGATAAGTACTCACGGTAGTTGTAACCCCGTTGTTGGATACGGCGATAGCAAAAATCTGATAACTACTATCGGGGTTAGTGTATTGAAATGAAAGTGATATAAATGCAGTTGTTTTATCTATCAAGGATTTTCGTACAGATTTCAGTGTCGCAGGATAAATATTGAGAGGGTTCGGCTTTTTATTGCTAACAGAACTATTCTGTCTGATCCGAATTTTCTGCTCCGTAATATCATTCATTTTCCTGCGCTCCATCGCGTCAAATATCTCCTCAAAATGAGAACTGTCACCTGTAATTTTGAATAACTCCATTGAACTAAAAATAGTGTGCTCAAATGGATGATTATTGAAGTAACCAATCGTGGCACCTGTTGCATCACTTTCCAGATGACGTATACACGCCGCCCATAGATTCAGCCGATATTTATTTAAATCATGAAGACGATCCAGATAGTATCTTCTGTGAGTTGTCTTGTATAGGATACTTAAAGCATTCGCTTTTACGGTCACTAGGTTGTTGATCATGGCCAAATGTTCATGATTACCAATGACAGGAAGTTGAAATGGAGTTTCCGGTTCAAATGAAGGTATTAGTGCATTCAGCCCTTTGTTGGCGATGTACAAAGACTTGAACACAAGGCTCGTGTCTGGGCAATACAAGTGAATCAGGCCAAGTGTCCAATAGCTCACCGCAATCATCTTGTGGTGATTACCGAAAATCTGTCGATTGATGGCTAATGCCCTTTCATAATTGGCTTTGGCGGAATCAAAGGCTATCTCTCCTCGAACAACCGACTTTGGGAATTCATACCATATCCTATCAGTAAAAGTACTACCCAGACCCTGATAGCATCTACTTAAATCTACCGACGGGAACCGGAAGGTGTTTTGGGCAAGCCGAACAGCCTCTCTGTAGTAATCCCTTGTCCGAAGGTAATGCTCTTGTCCACCATCCTCGTAGACCCAGTAAATAAATCCATTGATGAGTTTCGTTTTGGCCTTTTTCCATTCTCCTGAGGATTCGGTTTTCGTAATATTCAGTTTATCATCAATATAGATATCTCTACTATTTTTAAAATCAAAAGCATGTTGCAACAATAAGTCAATGTAACGGATCTTATCAATGTGTTCAGGATTTCGCTCACAAATCCGGTAAGCCCTAGTGGAGCAATAAAAGGCAGAATCGTATTCACCCTTGTAGTTGTGGTATCTACCCATGAGCATGACGGCATAAGCTGTCCTGGCATCTTCTTCTCCATACACCTGCAGTTTGAGCTGCATAGCCTTACGGTAGTGCTCCCCCGCTTTTTCGATATCTCCCCTGTCTTCGTAGGCACGTCCAAGCTCTTCCCGGTACAGTGCGTGCAGGTCAGGGCGCTTTGAGGCTAGATCTTCCACCAGCTTCGAGTGGGATTTAAGTCGGTTCATGGCCACCTTGGTACGGGTAGCGATATTATCAAGCATAGCCAGTCGAACGACAGCTTCCAACTCATGGGCCCGATCGTTATTGCTTATGGCAACTTGATGGGCTTTTGAGAAAGCCTCTGAGGCCCTATCGTATAGAGGTAGTTTGAAAAGGGAGTCCCCTTGGTTAAGCCAGAAACTCGGATCACCCTGTGCTTTACCAGTACTTGCTCCTGCAGTCAAAAGGAGAACTAAAAACAGTATGACGACACATCTTGAATCACTACCAATAATCGGTATCTTCATTGAGAAGGGATAATCTGATCTTCGGTAAAAATACAACGGTTGCTTCTCAATACAAAAATAGTCGAAACCGAATCAACGGATCCCGGACTTTTTCATCCGCCTATACAGGAACACAACGGATCCTACAAGGACCAATCCCCCGAAAATCAAAACCAACTCCCTTACTGGAAGCTGTTTTTGAAGTTGGATAGACTGAGGGTCTCCCGTTATAACCAACCCCGCCCAGTAAAATGGATTAGCCGTCTGCGATGTCTTGCACCCGTTGATGTAGTCTAATTTGGCTTGCCGCAAGGCAGAGGGTTTATCGAGGCCTAGCGATAGCTGCTTGTAGAAGGATTCAATAAGAGCAGATGTCGCTTTGTCGTCCACCTGCCACAGCGTACTTAAGACACTACGGCTTCCGGCAAAGGCAAATGCCCGTGCAAAGCTTTTGGATCCCTCCGCATATACCGACTTCCCCTTCCCGGTCTCGCATGCCGATATGACGGTAAGCGGGTTGCTTAACTTCATACCCAGAACGTCGCTCAGAAGTAGCGTGTTTTCCTGTGGTTCTCCTGAAAACAATAACATCGATTTTCCCGGTTCCTCCAAATCGGCTTCTGCATGTGTTGATAGTTGGATCACTCCGGCTTTTGTGATCGAGGAACGGAATGCCATTGTGGTTGCCGCAGTTCCACTTAATAAATCACCCTTGTAAACCATCGATAGCGCCTTGGCGGATCTTTCTGAGAAAAGGAGTGAGGACTTGTTGTGGAACGACGGTACGTGAATCGATAGACTTGTTTTTTCTGTGTGGGTACTTTTTGAAACTTTGGAGAGATGGCTGGCGCTCAAGGCATAATGGATGGTATACCGCCGAATCAAGTAGGGCAATTGCCGGAAATCATGCTCCGTGTTTCCTGGGTAATTGGTGAGAAGGACTTCAAAAGGGATTTTGGCATATAGTCCGTCAGTGGAGAGGATCAGACGGTTAATAGTGGCCGGTAGCGGTTTTAAAACCGATGACAACAATTCCGTGTACAACCGGTACGCCACGAGGTTAAACCCTTCCACACTTATGGTCTGTATAGAGTTTTCCAGAACATCCACCAGGCTACCGATGAGTGCAGGCTGAAACTCCTTCACTTCAAAACGCGATTTGGTGATGACCATCATGAAGTCTCGCTCCATTTCCGATTCCTTGTTTGGAATGAAACAGATGTAGGCGGTTTCACCATCCAATACATCTTTTGTGAATTGTTCTCTACCTATGCAAGTTGTGTTTAATAGTTGAGACCGTTCTTTTATCTTTTTGTTTTTATCCGAAGAGCGCGATCGCAAGGCTTGTTCGTTGAAATCGTTGTTACGCCCTCGCTCGGCAAAAGAAAAGACCTCTTCCAGGTAGAGGCTGTCATTGGTCAATTGAAACATGTCATACGCAGCCATCACCGCATCTTCAAAGGGTGTTCTTCCCCAGATCCAGATGGTAGAACCGCTTTCATGGCTTTCGAATCGCTGTACGATTTCGTCCCAAACTTCCACTCGGTATGAAGCAAACGCATGAGCATGGTGCAGGTATTCCTTCTGTCCCGTGATCCGGTATAACTTTCTCAATAGAATGTAAATTTCCTTCAACACGACGCCAAGCTGATAAGGATGCGAACTCTTCAATCCCCGAGGCAGGCTAAATGATCCGGATGGAACGTAACCGGGAACCACCGCCTGGATGGCTTGTTGGTAGTTTTCAAAGGCCTCTTCTTTCATTTTAAGGTCCGGGTGTGTACTGTAGATCAGTCCTTTTGTGTAACAACTCACCGATACGGATCGATGGTGATCATCATACAGTTTACGCTTGATGGAAATAGATCGGTCGTAATTCACTCTCGCGCTATCAAAGCACGATTGCCCCTTTGACTTGCTGAAACTGAA
>JAULUX010000178.1:0-4909 GCA_032111385.1 Bacteroidia bacterium | reverse complement strand
CCCTACCTGGTCGTTGTATGTGTTAGCGATTCCCTGGTATGCGGCAGCTTCTTCTGCTGAAGGCACCATATAGGTTCGTCTTATCACTTCAAGAGCCTGGTGGTATAAACTTCGAATCCTCGCGAAGTGCTTTTCTCGCAGTTCATCCGGAATATACTGACCGTTTTTCGAATCGTACGCGTGCTGAAGAAGAAGTTCGGGATAACGGATCTCCCGGATGTGTTCGGGGTGTTCCTTGCAAATCGAATAGGCTTTTTGTGAATAGTAAAACGATGAGTCGTTCGCTTTCCGGAAACTGTGGTAGCGTGCAAGATTCATGTATGCGTAGGCTGTTCTTGCATCGTTTTCACCATACAATTCCATCCGCAACCGAAGCGTTTTTCGCACATGCTTCCCACTCTCTTCGATATCGCCGAGGTCTTCATATGAACGTCCTAGCTGTTCTTCACAATTCGCGAGCTGTTTCTTCAGTTCCGGTGAACGGGACAGCAACATTGAACTTTCGTGTAAGGATTCAAGCGCTCGGTTTGTCCGGGTAAAGATATTGTCGATGGTCGCCAGCCTGTTGAGGCATTCGATCATGCCTACTTTGTTCCCCCTGATCCGATATTCCTTTAAGGCGCTTTGATACGCTTGGTAGGCGCTGTCGTAAAGAGGTTGTTGAAGTAAAGCATCTCCTTCGGCCAACCGAGTGTCTGGTTGTGCAGCGGTATGTATGGAAAAAAGAAGTGCAGGAAATATAAAAAACAGACGTAAATCTAAAGGGTTTACAACGTGCTGCTCAACGGGTGGACTTGAGCTGATTGAACAAAGCCTTTGCTTCGTTCTTATAGGGATGGTTTTCCAAAAAAGAAATTTCACGAAGTTGATTCAGCGCCTCTTGCTTCGCTCCCGTCTCCCAGGAACAGAGGGCGACATACACCCCTGCTTTGAGCGCATATGCCGGTGAATGGGATATTGTCAGGCGATTAAACAAAGGTAGTGCATCCGCAGCGCGACCACTTCGAAGAAGTGCGTTTCCGGTATAAAACAACAAGGTGTCGTTTACTGGCCGTGACTCCAGCAGGGGAATGAATCTGTCCGCCGATTCCCGGAATTCCCCGGCCTTGAACAGCGACATGGCATCGTCAAAGGATTTTTCACCGCTTGTGCTCATCAACACAGGCAAACCTTCTTCCACCGGGAGAAAGTCGGGGTTGATGGATGTACTGGAAGTACGTCCTTGCAACAGGAATAAAGTGGATCCGATGGCCAAAACCACCAAAGCCGCGAGTAGGACGCGCTGGAAAGGAAACGAAGATGTTCGACCGGGGCTCCGACCTTTGCGGTCTAGTTCCGTATCGATCGCTTTCAATCTATTGCGGACATTCTCCGTTTTGATGTCTTTCAATGCCTGAACTACACCCTTATAAATATCCGATTCCCGCTGTAAAACAGGATCAACCAATAAGGCTATTTCGAAATCGAGCCGCTCCTCCTGGGTCATCCGACCCTCCCAATATCGCTCGATGTGTTCCAGGTGTTTGAGTTCTTCCTGCATGGGATCAGGCGGGTTGGATTTTTAAGGAGGGGTTGACCAGACTACACAATTTACGAAACACCTCATATTTTTTCTTCTTGGCCACATCAGCGTTCTTGTAACCCAGTTCCGCAGCTATGGTGCGCATATCCTTTTCTTCCATGTAGTACAACTCCAATACGCGCCGGTCTTTTTCTGGAAGCTGCTGTAGTATATCTTTTACGAAACGCCTATTGTGGGCGCGATCGTGTTCCATGGTCCAAGGATTATCGATGGCTTTTATCAATTCTGGATCAGAAAAGGTAACCGTCCGGTTGTTTTTTTTAATGAAATTTAGAATCAAGTGCTTTCCGATGCTGAATACATAGGTTTTAGGTTCGCATGTCAATTCTGTTAACCGCCCTTCGTGAATGTTTTTCCAAAAGATCAAAAAAACCTCTTGGTAGAGGTCCTGGGCGTCTTCATTTGTCAGGTTATAGCTAAAGGTTGACCAGGATAAAAATTCTGGACGTATGATCCTGTATTGGTTATAAAACCAGGGTTCATCCAATAAAAGCTCACGTGGTATGACTGAATGTGGCATTTTCAATAAAAAGGCAAGGTAAAAAAAACTGGGCTTGGGCGGTTACCTTTCTGAATGGCAATTGATAAACAACCGTCGTTTGCAATTCTGGATCAGTTGTATTCAAGCGCGTGTATCCGGCGCGGATGACACTCCGAGTTTTTATTTCGGAAGATCCCGCCCCTCAATTTTGAGGAGGCGGGTTTTTTAGTCCCAAAAAGTGAACAAAAGGGTCCAATTGCTAATAAAACAGGCCGGTTTTCTCTTTTTTCCTCCACCCGGCCTGGCTTTCGTATTTCACAAAGTGGATCAATACATCGGCCTGTGAAGCGTAGTCAGTGAAAAAGATCTTCTTGTCGGCTTGTGAGGTATACTTGGTAAAAAACCACTTTCCATTGTTCTTTCCCACCCGGCTTTCGAAGTCCACTTTGAATACCAGCAGATCGGCCTGGCTTTCGTAATCGACCACAAATACTTTAACATCGGCCTGACTGGCGTAATCGACAGAGAAGACCCTTTGGGCAGTAGAGATTTGGGTGAAACCCAGTAGGAAAATTAAAAGCGTTAGTTTTTTCATCGGTTATTCAAATGTACAATCCGTAAATACAAAGTCAAAGTACTGCACTCATCCAATCAATTATTAAGGAGTTAATATGGCAATAATTGTGTTGTTGTTTATGTTTTATAATTGAAAATCAATTATTTAGAAAACAACAAGCTTGTCGATTTTCTCTTTTGGGGTGTCCGAAGGCGCAACTTCGCACTGTTATTCAAATCCACAACGTCATGAAATCATCTACTCATTACCAGCTCCTCGTCGATGCCAGCGGAAGCATGAGCGACATCCGCCGCGAAACCCTCGAATCCATCAATGGGCAAGTGAGATCGATTCGAAGTCTTTCCCTGGAAGTTCCGGGTCAGGAGATCCTCGTCTCTTTGCGCTTTTTCAATTCCGAATCGCGTGAGGTGTACACCGGACTGCATCCCGAACAGGCACCGATACTCGACCCCGAACAATACCGGCCCTCGGGAAGCACCGCCTTGTTGGATGCATTGGGGCAGTGCATGGAAGAAACCTCCCGCCGGATCACCCCGTTCGATGATGTGGTGGTTGTGGTGGTGACAGACGGGGAAGAGAACGCCTCGCAGTATTTCACCACGACCCAGGTGGCCCGACGTATCGGGGCGTTGAAGGAAAGCGGACGGTGGACCTTCAGTTTCATCGGTGCGGATTTCGACTCCTGGAGCGTGGCCCGCCAATTGAATGTAGACCGCACCGAAGTAAGAAACTACCGGAAGGCGGATATCAATTTAGCCATGAATGATGTCTGCGAATCGATGGCGGAATTCATCAAGGAGAAGGATTCTGGTACGCGTAAAAGGGGGTTCCTGAAAAACAACAACGATCAAAAGAAATGAAGTGTAAATCAGTTTTTGTGTTGACAGGGGATACAGTGTGTCAACTGTTTCCGAAAGGAACGTATCTTTCGAACGCATGAAGGTACATCTGATACGGACGGAAGGCGTTGATGACGGGTTGTTTCAGTCCGTACAGGCTTTCTTGAACAGTATTCCCGGTCCCTATGAATTCACTGGGGATCGGGAAGGCCGTGATCCCGATATCCGGGATGAACTGCGCATGCTGGCACCCGGCGATGAAAACTATGGAAGGCAGGATTCCGATCACCTCATGGACTTGGCTGTCGATTCGTTGGAGATGCAGTCTATCCGGCTGCTTTCCTGGGAAGATCTTTTTCACATCTGTCGTAAGCACAGGTCGAAAGAGACCATTCCCGACGAAGAACCGATAATTCTTTTGACCGATTACGGCAACTATCCCAACTGGTTCGCCGGATACGATAAGAGTGGACACCATTACTTCGTACATACGGAACAGTGGGAATGGTATACAGGAGGAGAAAGTAGATACCCCATTGCCTATCAGATCGCATCTATCTTGTTGAAACTTCGCATGTTCAGCTCTCCAGAAACCATGGTGACTGCCGTACACCGGGACAGTCGGGGTTGTATGATGGATTTTTGTGAGGAAAAACGAGAGATCATCCTGAAGCTGCGTACAGCGGATATCTGTCCGGATTGTCAGAAAATCATTCGGGAGAGGGGTATACCTCACGCGATTATCCGATACACCTTGGACGTGTTCGATGCTATCCGTCAACAACTCCTGTACCGGGAGCGATATGGTTTGCTGCGACAACCCTCAAGACTTAAAGTTACAGGTTGGAATAAACGCATGTATTTGGTGGATATGGGGATGCTTCCCGTTAGTCTGACTCCGCTTGAACGGGCTGTTTATCTGCTGTTTTTAGCTTATCCCGGGGGTATACGATTGAACGATGTAGGGAATTACCGTCTTGAACTGTTGGAGAACATTCGGCGCATGAGCCGACGAGACGACCCCCAGGTGATGGAGCAGGGTGTGGATGAATTGTGCAGTCCGCTGAGTAATTCGTTGAGTGAGAAAATGTCGAAGATCAGACGCAAATTCGTCGATTTACTGGGACCCGAAATGGCAGATGCCTATATCATCAAGGGACCAAATGGGGGAAACAAGAAGATCGATCTTGACCGGAGCCTTGTGGTGGGCGATTGAGTGTTGATAGGGTGTTGAAAACGGGTTGTGAAAAACAAAAGTGTGTATTGATTTTTGTACAACCTTTGTGAAATAAACAAACCCCTTCAGGGTTTTTTAAAACACCACGATTTTTCCTTATGGAAAACCACAACAAGATCCTCAGGGTCCTGAACCTGATCGGTTTGCTGGAGGCCAACCCTCCTAAAAACATCCGGTTCCTGGCCGAACACCT
>JAULUX010000177.1:0-2055 GCA_032111385.1 Bacteroidia bacterium | reverse complement strand
GGTCTTCAGATTGACAATCGCTTTGTTGACATAAAGCTGTTTGGTAACCACCTGATCAGCCTTCACCTCCACCGGAACGTTTAGCGAGTCGAATCCGACCGAACTCACGGTGAGGATATACGAACCTTGAGGTATACGGGTGATGGTATAGAAACCGTTCACGTCTGTGGTAGCACCGTATTGTGTGCCCTTGAGGAACACCGGGGTGAACAGAACAGGTTCTCCGCTTTGCTTGTCGTATAGGAATCCACGGATAGTGCCTGTTTGCGCGACGAGGGTAACCGGGATGATCAGTAGGAGGAATAGGAGGGAACGGAGGCCGTTGAACACGCGGATGCTGGGGTTGAGGTGAGGGGTGATGACTGGGCTGAGTAAGGATAGCGGGATCAGCCCATGCCTCCCATGGAGAGAACGAGGTCGAATTCCTCCGGGGTGATGGAAACCACTGACAGGCGGTTCAGCTTGAGCATCTGGATATCCTTCAATTTGGGTTCCGCTTTTATATCCGCCAGGGGTACAGGTTTCTTCAGTTTTTTAAATGGCTTGAGGTCCACTGCCACCCAGTTTTCATCGTCGGTGGTGGGATCCTGGTAGGCTTCCTTTGCGACTTTGGCGATGCCCATGATGCAGAGTCCCTCGTTGCTGTGGTAGAACAGGACCAGGTCGCCTTTTTTCATGCCGCGGAGGTTGTTGCGGGCCATGTAGTTCCGCACGCCGTCCCAGAATGTCCCGCCGTCCTCCACGAATTGTTCCCAGGAGTATTTGAAGGGCTCAGACTTAACCAGCCAGTAATTCATCACTCAAATCGGTATTGGAGTCCCGAAAATAGGCAATGCGCCCTAATTGAACCCGGAAGCTATAACTTCGTGTTGGATTTCACCTATGGGCATGAGTTTCATCCGGATCCTTCTTTCTTCCCTACTGCTGCTAAGCGGCCTCGCACACGCGGCCGAACCGTTCAAGCCCCGGTTTGGAAAGATGGTCAGCATCAAGACTTCCAAAGGTCCGGAAGTCCGTTTGTTCGAGGCCAAACCCGGCAAATGGGACGGAGCTTTGATCCTGCTTTTCCACGATATCAACGGATTCAACGATGCCATCCTCAAATCGGCCGAACAGCTCGCCGTGGAGACGGGGGCGGTGGTGCTGGCTCCTGATTTGCTCGACCGTCGCTCGGCCACAGACACGGCTGCCGCCCGAATCCTGCTTTCGAAGGTGGAGGATACCAGGGTGTCCGAAATTCTCAAATCCTGCATCGATTACGGTGGTAAGTTCTGCCGTATCCAGACCATCGGTTGGGGACGCCTCGGCGGCACCTATAGCCTGCGGGCATTGATGATGGCAGGGGATAAAGGATACGGTGGTGTGGTTTTTCAGGGGGGGGTGATCTCCGATACCGCCAAGCTGAATGCGATCGCAGGTCCGGTCCTTTACTTCCGGGGCAACCGCGACCGGCTCATCGATGCTACCACCGTTTCCTCCTTTCAAAAGGCAATGCTCAGTCTCTCAAAGCCCCTCGAGATCGTCGTTGTTGATGCCGCTCACGGCTATGCGCTCCCTGGTCAATCCGCTTTCAAGCCGGAACCTGCTGCTGTCAGTAGGAAGCAGGCTGTGGAATTCCTGAAAAAAAACTTTCTTGTACCCTTGCGCCGCAAGGCACCGGCCGGCGGTCCCGAAAAGGAGTGACCTCGCCTGCTTTTCCCCTATCTGAACCACGATCGCAGCACTCTTTTTTCGTATTTTTGCACCGCTGAAAAAGCAGTGGCAGATTTTCATCTTCTGCGTGGGAATCTCCACTGAAAACATCTATTCATCGGTTCAACTTCAAACCCAAATCCTATGGTTTTCGATCTCGACATGATCCGCAAAGTGTATGCATCACTTCCCGCCAAGGTGGATGCTGCACGTCAACTCACCGGCCGTCCGCTTTCCCTTTCAGAAAAGATCCTCTATGCTCACCTGAGCGACAATTTGCCTTCGAGCGCCTACGAGCGTGGCAAGAGTTATGTCGATTTCAACCCCGACAGGGTGGCCATGCAGGATGCGACTGCACAGATG
>JAULUX010000176.1:0-2250 GCA_032111385.1 Bacteroidia bacterium | reverse complement strand
AGCTTGGATATACGGAAGAAGAACTGCTTTCCATCCCATTCATGGAATTGGTACATGAAGACGACAAAAATGAAACAGAAAGGGTGATGGAACTTTTAGTGGGAGAAGACAAAAGTGTAGCTTTCTTTCACAATCGGTACCGATGCAAAGATGGGCATTACATCATGCTGAGTTGGAATGCAATCCCGCATAAATCAACGAATACGATCTATGCCACTGCCCGGAATATCACTCAGCTTGAACGCCTGAAAGACGAGCTGAGCCAAAACAAACAAAAGGAGATCGCCCAAAGCCGGGAAAAATTCACGGCGCTTTCCCAGATGACTAAAATCGTTTCAAGCGAACTACTGGAGCCGGCTAATTTGATTGTTGGCTTTGCCAGCCTTGCAGAAGAACTCCTCAAGGAAATGAAAGCCGCCAGGGACAGTGCCGAGAGAAGAGAGTATGAAGAACGTATCATTGAAGACCTGCAAAAAATTCAAAAACACAGTGAATTCATGTCCAAAGTGTTGAATAAAATGAACTCAGAAGCAGAGTGGTATGAGATCCCCTCCGTTATCAAGGGGAATACGGTGTGATGGTCTGCGGAAAAAGGGACGTATATTTGTGATAATAACATTTAATGTCGGCTTGTCTTTCCGAGGCTGTGATTCAAATTGCATATGACCATCAGAAGGTGTTCATGAGTCCTAAGATCACTTACCGGTTTTCGGCCGTGATCTGGCAACACGCATCGAGCGGAGGATGGTTTTTCGTCTCCATACCGAAAGACCTATCGGAAGAAATAAGAACCTATTTTCAAAGACAGGAGGAGGGATGGGGCAGAATGAAGGCAAGTGCTCGTATTGGGAACACGGAATGGGCTACCGCGATTTGGTTCGATACCAAACGGATGTCCTACCTGCTACCGTTGAAAACCGAAGTGCGGAAAAAAGAAGGACTTGAGAACGGAATAGAAATCGAAGTGACCCTATTCATTTGAGAACAGGATCAACTACCTCAAAGATGTTACCGTTTTTGTCTTAGCAAAACAAAAGCCGCATGATACCTATACCATGCGGCTTTTGTTTGATTGAACCCCATACTCAATACATACTCAAAGGCATGTCTTTATTGTGGGTCACTTCGTAGGCGAACTTCAACGACTTCGAACCTTGTGAATCAAGCCTGAATTCCCATTTGAGTCCTCCAGTGGATTCGTTATACTCGGATTTTCCGGCATCTTTCAACTCCACCCTGATGTCCTTGTTGCCCGATACCGGTATCTGATCCTCCATCACCAGGTTGATGGATTTGCTCTTGTTACTCTTCACTTTCAGTTCGTAGGCGATGGTACGCACCAGCTCGGGACCGATCAGTTTGTTGTTCTCCTTGTCCTTCAACCGTGTGCGCTTCACGGTGATGGCGTTGTCACGGCCCATGGCCAGATCAAGTGTGTCGCTGATGACGTTGGGATTGATGACGGTCTGTCCTACATAAGTACCATCGTAAAACAGATTCGCACTTCCGGGCAAAAGATTGAGGTTCTCCCATCCGGTGACACGCGCAAGCAAGAAGGCTTCGCTTTCCATTTTCGGTACCAGGTAATGGATGTAGGTGGCGGGCAAACTTTCCGACTTGACCGAAACCACATGGCTGTTTCCGCCGGAAGGGATGTCGTAATCGAGCTTGATGTCGAACTCCACATTGGCCATGGTCTCCACCAGTTGAGAATAGTTCGCCGCCGACTGTGCAGGAGAAAGCTCGTTCAGGCGAATGGACATGTCTTCATCCGCTGCACGGGAATCCTTCTTTAAAGACTCTGCGCGGATCGCCCCTGCTACTGTGGCCATGGATTGCCGATGTGCCGTGAAGTAGTTGATGTACCACACCGGTAACTCGGGTTTGATGTGACTCCGGTTGGGATTGGAGGTGCTCAGCTTCATGCGTACGTTGTTCCAATCCTCGCCGGTATTTTGAAAAACATGGGCCTTGTAAATGATTTTCACCGGCTCGTTCGCATTGGATGCACGCAGGTCGTAGGAAGGAGTCCAGCCGGCTTCGTTCACCATGTAGCTCAATTCCACTACTCCTGTTGCCGGGGCATCGGCGCTGACGGTCACCACCACCTGGTTTTCGGGGACGTAGGGCTTATCGGGCTCAGTTTCCTGACGGTAAGCCCTCAGTTCGTGAAGCCGGTTAGTGACTGCATCAATGGAAGCTGTATTCCTGAACTGATCGCGTTTGGTTTTCCCCATCAAGGTATTCAGC
>JAULUX010000175.1:0-4000 GCA_032111385.1 Bacteroidia bacterium | reverse complement strand
GGTTTCCGGAATTGATCTCACGGATATACTTGCGGGCAAGCATCCAGTGGCTCGATGATTTCTCAATGTCTCCGAAGATCTCTACCGACTGTGTATCCGGATTCAGTCCGAGTTGCTCGAGTACAAAGAGGATGTAGTAAGTGAAGTCCTCCGCCGTCCTGTACCGGAAACTGTTGTAGAAACGGAGTTCATTGCCCTCGGAAACCATCACATCGAGGTGCCGCGGCCTGACGTGAACCGAGACAAGGGGAGCTTGATTGAATTTATTCTCCCGAAGCCTGCACTCGATAAATGGTGCTGCTGCGGAATGGAACCGGATCGAACCGAACCGTTGTTCCAACAGCCGCTGCGCCTGCACGGGCACCGTGTAGAGGAATTGGGCATGTATGGAGGGCACCAGTTCGCTCATTCCAATCCGGGATTCTTCAGCACTACTACCGGTCAGGGCAAGGATGTCATTGATAGAATCCTTGTGAAACAAGGGGTCAGGGACCATGCTGTGCTGAGAACTGCAAAAACCCACACGCACCGGATGGTCCTTCCAGTCCGATATCAGTGAATCACTGTTCAGTATTGAATCGATATGCTTTACGGGTGAAATATATTCGGCTTCCTCTTCCGCTGGCATGTGATACACCTGCAAAGCGACAGCCTTGTTCCGAAGGGAATCGACCACACCGATTTGGATCTGACTGTCGTCCACCAGAACGAGCAATACAGGCGATCCAACCATGCCTTGCTCGATTGATTCATCCATCAATCCACGCTTCCGGGCGACCGGTGAGGAAATCGATTCCATACCGCCAAAAATAGGGTATTGCACGTTTAAAGAAACTCGAAACTCTTCATCCGAATTCGGATGAGCATTGAATACCCGGAAATACCACAGGCATTACCTTTGGACGATAAGCCGGTATTGCCTCGCCGTATCAATTTGCCATCCATCGATCCAGCCCTCGAAGAACGCGTCTGCGGACAAATCCGCAGCCACCTTTTGTATGAACCCACTCCCGGGCAATCTGCTTTTATCAGAAGCTTTGGCCGCTTCGCTGCTGATCCCGAGCCGGGTATCTTTCTGTTGAGGGGCTATGCAGGTACCGGAAAAACGACCATGATGGCGGCCTTGACCGGATCCTTCCGGAACATCGTCTTGCTGGCGCCAACAGGCAGGGCTGCCAAAGTCTTGTCATTGCATACCGGTCGTCCCGCCTTTACTATCCACAAGCACCTTTATCGACCTGTTCCCACCAGCGATGGCCGTACCATGCTCGTGGTCACAGACAACCCTTTTCAAAGGTGTTTGTTTATCGTGGATGAGGCCTCGATGATACCGGATGCGGCTATCGAAGATACCGACAGTCCTTTTCCGGGAGTGAACCTGTTGAGTGATCTGGTTCGCTATGTGTTCAGCGGCATGGGTTGCCGGTTGATGCTGGTGGGTGATACAGCACAGCTTCCACCGGTTCATTTCGAGAATAGTCCGGCCCTCGACGCCGACCACCTCCGGCACCGATTCGGGAAAAAGGTGTACCGCGCTGAACTTACCGATGTGGTACGTCAGCAGGCGCAAAGCGCGATCCTGGTAAACGCAACACGGCTGCGGGATCAGATCCTGCGTGAGAACGATCACAGCTTCCCGGCAATTACGGAAGCCCCAGATGTCAAACGCATTCCGGTCAACGAATTACCCGAATGCCTCGAACAAGCTTACCGAGAACACGGCAGGGAGAACGTGATTGTCGTTACACGATCAAATCGCTCGGCCAATCAGTACAACCGCATGATCCGTTTTCAAACCCTTTGGATGGAGGATGAAATAGGGGGGGGCGATAGGCTGATGGTGGTTAGAAACAATTACTTCTGGTTGCCCAAGGACCATGCAGCCGGTTTTATTGCCAATGGGGATATGCTGGAAGTGCATAAAATCGTGAGGTTCGAGGAACGTTTCGGGTTTCGTTTCGCCATGGCGTCCTTTTCCTATAGCGATCTGCCCGATGAGCCTGCCTTTGAGGCGATGATCCTGTTGGATACGTTGACCGGTGAAACTCCCGCCATGACAAAACAAGATCGAGATCGTTTGCTGAAAGCCCTGCACGTAGCCTACGAGGAAGAGGAGCCCGACCGACGTCGCCGATCGGGGCTCATTAAGAAGGATCCCTACTTCCAGGCACTGCAAGTCAAATTTGCCTATGCCATCACCTGCCACAAGGCGCAGGGGGGACAATGGCCTGTCGTTTTCGTCGATCAGGGTTATTTGACGGAAGAGATGTTGGGCAGGGAGTTCTACCGTTGGCTCTATACCGCACTGACCAGGTCAAGTGCTCAACTTTTTCTCCTGAATTTCAACGATAGGTTCTTTCCGATTTGATAAATTTGCAAGGCTTTTGGAGGTCATTTCATCCGAAACAAGCAAGTGTCATTAGCTCAGTTGGTTCAGAGCACTACCTTGACAGGGTAGGGGTCACTGGTTCGAGTCCAGTATGACACACGAAAAAAAGCTGCAAAAGGATGCAGCTTTTTTTATGGAATAAAGCCAATAAAATAATTTATATGGACTTGTTTTTCAGAAGTTTATAAAAAATACCTCAACCGATAATTTTACCGTCTTTCATGGTAACTCTGCGGTCAGCGAGGTCGGCAAGTTCTGGATTGTGAGTGACGATGATAAATGTCTGGTTCAACTCTTTTCTCAAGTCTAGCAACAGTTTGTGAAGTAAACCGGCGTTTTCAGAATCCAGGTTGCCGCTCGGCTCGTCGGCCAGGATCAAATCGGGCATATTCATGAGTGCCCTTGCGATGGCGACACGTTGTTGCTCTCCGCCGCTAAGCTCCGAGGGCTTGTGCGAACTACGGTTGGCAATTCCCAGCATGTCCAACAGTTCAATTCCACGACGGCTCGAATCCTGCATCGACTGGCCTCCAAGCCATGCCGGCATACAAACATTTTCGATTGCGGAAAACTCAGGCAATAACTGATGGAATTGAAAGATAAAGCCGATGTGTTTGTTCCTGAACCGGGCCAGCGCATCGCCACGAAGATGTTCAACATCTTGTTCGTTGATACGGATGCTGCCAGAGTCCGGAGTGTCAAGCGTCCCCAACAGATGCAAAAGAGTGCTTTTTCCGGCACCGGAAGCACCTACAATGGCAACGATTTCACCTTTTTTGACAGCCAGGTCGATCCCCTTTAAAACAGGTAAAGAACCGTACGACTTCGTCAAGCCCTTCGCTTCGATGATCATGGTGTAAATGTAGCGGAAACCAACCTCGGATCACGCAGGGCAATACCCGGTCGTTTGCCTATTTTTGTCCACTGTGAATTTCTCCCTCGTCACTACCCAGCCGATTTGGTTCCTCGTTTTTTGCATCCTGTTGGGCTGGGGAGGAGCGACGCTTCTTTACAGGAAATCGCCTCTGATTGGTGAGGTATCCCGGCTTACCGGACGAATCCTGTTTGGTACGCGGTTCCTGTTACTTACCCTGCTTTCGTTCCTCTTGTTGGAGCCCATGCTTCGCACTTTGACGAGAGAGGTGGAAAAGCCACTGGTGATCATTGCTCTTGACGAGTCCCAATCGGTCGTCAACCGGGCCGACTCAATAGCTGCTAAAAAGGCCATACGGGCCGATTTGGAGAATTTGCAAAATTCACTCGGAGACGATTTTGATGTCAGGACATTCTCTTTTGGAGACAAGGTGTCGACGGATATCAATTACGGGTTCACCGGAAGGACCACTAATTTTTCGGACCTTTTCCGGGAATTGGACGTCAGATTTTCCAACCGGAATGTCGGTACAATGATCCTTGCAAGTGACGGATTGTACAACGAAGGGAGTTCTCCGGCTTATGGTCCGGCTCGATTGCGACTTCCCGTCTATAGCATCGCATTGGGTGATACCACAAGTCGCCGGGACTTATTTATAGCCGACGTCCGTCACAACCGCTTCGCCTACCTCGGGAACAGTTTTCCACTTGAAATCAACCTCAGGGCCAGACAATGCG
>JAULUX010000174.1:0-8651 GCA_032111385.1 Bacteroidia bacterium | reverse complement strand
ATCCATTGCAAACCATGTACGCTATCGTCAACATTGCCGGCCAACAGTTCAAGGTCCGTGAAAACCAACCCGTTTTCGTTCACCGTTTGGATGCCCAGGAGGGTGATTCAGTCCAGTTCGACCAGGTACTCCTGGTGGACAACAACGGTTCCATCAAAGTCGGTGCCCCCGTGGTAGCCGGTGCCAAGGTATCGGCCAAGGTATTGTCCCATCTGAAAGGGGACAAGGTGCTGGTATTCCACAAGAAGCGCCGCAAAGGCTACCGCAAACTGAACGGTCACCGTCAGTCCCTCACCAAAATCCAGATTGAAAAGATTTCCGCATAAATCAACCTGCTTCTAATCCTCTCTCAACATGGCACACAAGAAAGGCGTCGGTAGTTCCAAGAACGGACGCGAATCCCATAGCAAGCGCCTTGGCATCAAGGTCTTCGGCGGTCAGAAAGTCATCGCCGGCAATATCATCGTACGTCAGCGTGGAACCAAGCATCACCCCGGCAACAACGTCGGAATCGGCAAGGATCACACCCTGTTCGCATTGGTTGACGGTACAGTTATGTTCCGCAAGAAGACTGATGACAAATCCTATGTTTACGTCAAGCCATTCGACACGGCTGCTACAGCTTGATCGGATACAGTATAGAAACACAAAAGCCCTGCCGTTTGGCGGGGCTTTCTTTTTGGTTTCAGCCGGTTCAAAACCGTCAACGCAGCTTCCAGCTTGAAATTGTGATCTTCTTCTTATTGAACGCACTCACGCCGAATATTTTTTCCTGGTTGATGTTCGTGCAGTAGTCGAACCGGGCCGGCTCCGAACCCGAGGCCAGTGCGGCATTCACAACCGAGAAACCAACAGTGGTGTTTTCATAGATCAGGTTGTAGAAACGGTCGTAATAAACCACTGCTTTGCGTTCATCATCTACGAGTAGTAGCTTGCTCTTGGGTGTGATATTATCCGACAACCAGATGTCTGATTTGGTCATGTCCACATAGCTCTTCCGGTTGCGGATCAATTTGATCAGGTTGTAGTGGACCTGGTAGATATGTCCGTTTTTGTAGTTCAGGTACAGGTTGTACGAATGGCTGAAGCGGGTGAAGTAAAAATCCTGCAGATAATCGTTGTTGCTGTAATAGGTGGGGATGGTAGGGATGTCGAAGGCTTTGAAATAGTGGTTCAGGAGCTTATACCAGTCTTCGGGTGATTTGTAGGGAAGCGTCTCCAACTTACGGGAAGCAGGATCATATCGGAAGATGCGCTGTTCGTCGTTGTCCATCACCAACAGCTTATCGTACTCATCGAATTCCATCGCCCGAACGCACTTTGTTGAAGGCAATTCGATACTGTCTGTGATCTGCCCTGTCGGTGTATAGAGGAAGATGACGGGGCGCGAGCAGGCATTGAATGCGATGTTCTCCTTCGAGTCAGCTGCAATTCGAAATGTGTAACCCGATGCGCTACCTACCGATTCGGTAGGTATGTTGAACAGTTCGGTACGGATCAAACGCCCTTCCTGGCCAAGTGCTCCTGTGATTAAGAATAGGAGGAGAGCCGTAATGATTGGAGTGGCCGAAAGAATCAGCTTGGCAGGAATAGCACGTTTTGTAACTGGAGCTTCGCCAGCGTGGGGGTCAATGCGCATCTTCACCGGATAGTCTTTGCTTCAATTTCGACCAGCTC
Organism: Bacteroidia bacterium; assembly: GCA_032111385.1. Classification (GTDB taxonomy): domain Bacteria; phylum Bacteroidota; class Bacteroidia; order AKYH767-A; family OLB10; genus JAJTFW01. The sequence continues at coordinate 6,974 of JAULUX010000174.1, read as the reverse complement.
GACTGAAGTGATTCGGTCATCTGGTACATCACAGGTACGAGGATCAGGGTGAGAACCGTGGCGAAAGACAATCCGAAGATCATGGTCCAGCTAAGGGGTCCCCAGAACGCCACGCTGTCTCCGCCGAAGAAGAGGTGAGGATTTCCCGTGGCCAGCAACCGTTCGAAATCGATGTTCAATCCGATGGCCAGCGGAATCAGCCCCAGGATGGTTGCTCCGGCTGTAAGCAGAACGGGGGTCATGCGTGTCTTTCCGGCTTCGATGATGGCTTCGCGTGTCGGCATACCCTGCTCTTTCAGTACATCGGTGAACTCTACCAGCAGTATGCCGTTCCGTACTACGATTCCGGCCAGTGCCACGATACCGACCCCCATCATGATGGTCGAGATGGTCATACCGGTGATGGCATAACCAAGAAATACACCGATCATGCTGAACAGTATTTCTGACAGGATGATGATGGGTTTTCCGAGCGAGTTGAACTGTGTGACCAGGATGAGGAAGATGATGGCCAGTGAGGCCAGCATGGCTGTGCCCAGGAATGACATGGTCTCAGCCTGCTCTTCCTGTTGTCCGGTCATCACGATTTCAATTCCATCCGGTGAAGGGAACCCTGACATGGCTGACTCTACCGAGTTTACCACGCCGTTGGGGTCGTATCCCCGTAGCACATTCGAACTGATGGAGACGACACGTTTCTGATTGATCCGCTTGATGCCGCCGTAGGTGGTGGTGTATTGGATATCGCTGAAAGACGACAATGGTATCTGGCGCACCAGTCCGCCAATGTTCATATCCCTGAAGGTGAGTTTTGAATTTTGCAGGACTTCCACGTTGGCGCGTTGTTCCGACCTGTAGCGCAGCTGGATTGGATACTCGTCGTTGTCATCGCGGAATTTGGATACCTCGCTTCCGAAAACTGCAGTTCGAAGCTCCATGCCGATTTCAGCAGTACTTACACCCTCGCGGTTTGCGCGCTCGCGGTCGATGTTGAATACGATTTCGGGCTTGCGTTTTTCGAAATCCGATTTGAGCTTCTCTACACCGGGAATCTCCTCCCTTTCAAGATAACGTTGTAGCTTATCCGCAGTTTCTGCCAGCTGCTCCAGGTTGTCCCCCCGCACTTCGATGTTGATGGGCTTGCCGACAGGCGGACCTCCCTGTTCCTGATCGACATAAATCTCGGCACCGGGGATTCCCTTCACCGCATCGCGGATGCTGCTGAGGTAGTTGGCTGATGAAATGCCGTTCCGGTCGCTGAATTTCTTGAATGCGACAGTGATCTTCGCCTTGTGCGGTTGCACGCTTACATCGAATTCACGGTCGTCGTTTGCTCCAACGGCCACATTGGTGATCACCGACGTGACAATGGGATTGTTCGTGCCCAGTACGTTGAAGATCCTTCTTTCGACAATCCGGGCTACGCTATCCGTCGTGGCGGGATCGGTACCGATGGGCATCTTGATGAAGGTGTAAATGAAATTCGGATCGCTGCTTGGAAAAAACACCACATCCGGTGCCCGGAGGATCATCCCGAATAAAGAAATGAAGAAGAGAGTGATGGCGCCGGCAACCATTGATTTAGGCCGTTGAAGCGCCCATACGAGCCTTCGACCGTACCATTCCCGGAATCGAGGCCATAGCTTGGACTGGAAAGTGAGAATCCATTTTTGGACGACGAAGTGGTTCAGGAATGCAAAGCCGATCAACAACAACATCAGGTTGCCCATGGCATGTTGTCCCCAGACATGGAAGAGTACGGATAGGGCGGCGAAGATGACTGAAGTGATCTTCAATCCACGCGTTATCACGGGATGGCGTACCGTTTCTTCGTCATGCGGTTTCATGAAGGCGACGGCAAATACCGGATTGATGATATAAGCTACGACCAACGAAGCGAGCAGAGTGACGATCAGGGTGATGGGAAGGAAGAACATGAACTCGCCGATAGTGCCGGTCCAGAATGCAAGAGGTACGAACGGGGCGAGCGTCGTCATGGTTCCGCTCAATACGGGTAGGAAAACTTCCCCGGCGGCCATTTTCGCCGCTTGTTTGATGGGTATCTTGCCGTTGTCGAAGATGCGGTGTGTGTTTTCGATCACCACAATGGCATCATCCACGACTATCCCCAAAGCAAGAAGGAAAGAGAAAAGGACGATCATGTTCATCGTAAACCCGATGGCGGGCATGAACATGAATGCGAGAAACATCGACAGGGGCACGCTCATGGCTACGAAGAACGCATTGGTCGTCCCCATGAAGAACATCAGGATGAGCAATACCAGGATGAATCCGATGATGATCGTATTGATCAGGTCGTGAAGGGTGGTTCGGGTCTGGTCGCTCTGGTCGCCGGTGATGGTCACTTTCACATTCTTCGGAAGATCCGTGCGCTGAATGTCATCCACGATGGCCTTGATCTTGTCCGTGGCTTCAATCAGGTTGTAACCGGTGCGCTTGACTACATTCAGGGTGATCACATTCTTATTGTCAAGACGGGCATAGCTCTCCTGTTCCTTGAACGTATCTGTCACATCTGCGATTTCTTTCAGATACACCGTGCTACCAGCTGACCCGTAGATGATGATATTTCCGATCTCTTCTACGTTTTTGAATTCCCCACGGACGGAAATGGCGCGTTTGATTCCGTCGCTGCTGATGGTGCCGCCGGAAATCGACAGGTTCTCGAAGCGGACAGCCATCTCGACATCCGCCATGGTGATCCGGGCAGCCTGCATGCGGTACATGTCCACGTTGATCTGGATCTCCCGGTCAAGCGCACCGACCATCTGGACGCGGCTGATCTCTTTCATGCTTTCGATCTTGTCCTTGATGTCATCGGCATATTTTTTCAGCTTGTTCAGCTCGATGTCGCCGCTCAGGTTGACGAACAGGATAGGCAGTTCTGAAAAGTTGATATCGGTGATGGAAGGGTCTTCCTTCAGGTTGGTCGGCAGGTCGGATTTGGCCTTGTCCACGGCGTCTTTCACACGCTGCTTGGCATCGGCCACAGATACGTCGGAATTGAATTCAACGATGATGCTGGAAAAATCCTGGATGGAATTACTCGTGATTTTCTTTACTCCGGATACTCCTTTCACCTGCTTTTCGATCGGTTTGGTGACCAGGTTCTCCATGTCGCTGGGGGAATTCCCCGGATGAATCACGCTGACGAAAATCTGCGGTAGGGAGATGTCAGGAAAGTTCTCTTTCGGCAGGTTTTGATAGGAAAGTATGCCGGCCAGAGTGATGATCACTGTCAGGATGTAGATGGTCGTCTTGTTGTCGATCGACCAGCTGCTGGCCTTGAATTCCTTGAAGTAGTCCTTCATGCTGGAAATGGATTTCGTTGGGTGTGGGTTGACTGCATCATGGATTTACATCCTGTCCTTCGCTCAGGTCCTGGTAACCGCTGGTGACAACGGCATCGCCCGGGTTCAGTCCTTCGGTGATTTCAATTTTGCCGTTATACGATTTTCCTGTACTGACCATGGCCTTCTTCGCTTTGCCATCTACATTAGTGTACACATAACTGCCTTCAGGTGAGTTTTGGACCACATCAATCGGCAAAACGATTGCATCGTTTTTTTTGTAATCGATGATGCGGAGTACGGCGACCTGGTTCGGGTGGAGCTTGCTTTTTCCTGCGGTCACGGCTACCTCAACTTTGAATGTTCGATTGAGGTTGTCAATCACTTTTCCGGAATGTACGATACGTGTGCGTATGCTCTCTTTTGTATCCGGGAAATATACCTCGACCGAATCTCCATCCTGGATGGTACCGATGTAGGCCTCGGCGACGTCCGCCACGACTTTCAAATCCATGAAATTCACCACGCGCAATCCGGGCATTCCCGGAGAGAACATCTGGCCCATCCGTACATCCACTGCATCCACTGTGCCGTCAATCGGCGATTTCACACGGCTCAGTTCCAACTGTTGGTTCACCGTGGCTATTTTTTTGTCGATTGAAGAGAGCGCGTTCTTTGCCTGAAGGAATTGCACTTCGGTGCCGATGCGTTGGTCCCAAAGCGACTTTTGCTTCTCAAACATGACCGCAGCGAATTCCCTTTGTGTCTGCAGCTCACTCAGTGATTGTTTTACCACTGAGTTCTCCAGCTCCAGCAGCAATTGACCTCTCCTGACCTGATCACCCGCCTGGATCAGGATCTTACTTATCGTGCCCGGCATGTCAGGACTGATGGTGACGTTCTGTTCGCCTTCCACTTTCGCCTGAACCTCGATCTTGTGAATGAACTGGTCCGTGGCCATGATGGTGGTTGCCACTGACCCGGCGCCTTCCGGAGAATACCCTTCGGAAGCGGCAAGCTCTTTTTCAAGAAGTGCGATCTGTTTACGGATCTCCGCCTGCTGTTTCTTCAGGGATTCGAGTTCTGCCCTTTTGTCTTTTTCTCCGCAGGAGATGAATCCTGCAATAAGTGCAATGAGTAGAGTATGGATGATGTTCTTCATGGTTCAGATGTAATGGGTATGATTCAGTATGCGATTGATCCGCTGATGCGTTCCAGTTCGATTTGGGAGATAAGGGTGTCGTACAGGACATTGAAGAAATTGGCGTCCGCTTCGCGCACATCACTTTCTGCATTCACCATTTCCAGGCTCGATCCCAACCCGTTGTCGTACTTTGTTTTCGATACTCGCGAAATCTCTTTCGCGAGCTCTCGGTTTTTTCGGACGAAGTCGAGGCTGAGCAGGTTGTTCCTGTAATTTGTCCGGGCCTGGTCGAGCTCCAGCTGGAAGCTGTTGCGCATCAGATCAAGCGCGTTGTCGATCTTTTCGAGCGAAAGTCGTGACTGAGCCAGCTTGGATTTATTCTGCAGGCCCGTCCAGATCGGTACGGATAGTCTGGCACCTATCAGGGTCGTGGGGAACCATTTCAGTCCTCCACTGAAAAAATCAAATTGGTTTCGTGCGTTGTTGTAACTGAATGTACCGAAGGCGACGAGGTTCGGCATGTAGCCCGCCTTGCTCAACTTCACATCCAGCTCCTGCATTTTGCGCGAAACGGAGAGTACTTCGTATTCCGGACGGTTTTCGAGATTCACCTTGTCAGGCACGGTCGTTTTTTTCTTCGCGATCTCTTCGAGGCGTTCGGCAAGAATTATCTGTTCCTGGTAGGGATAATTCATGTTGTATTTTAATAAAAGATAGCTCAAGGACTTGAAATTCATCACTTTTTCCTTCTCCACCAGGAGGTTGTTGTAAGTGAGTTCCATCCTGTCTACATCCACTTTTTCGACGAATCCCGCTTTGTTCAGCGCCTTGGTCTCATTCATGAGTTTCTCCACACGCTGGAGGTTCGCTTCGATGATGTCGAGGCGGGCATCTGAAACTAGCGCTCCAAAGTAGGCCTTGGTGACGTTCACGGCAACATCGGTGCGGCTTTGTTTGGTCTTCTTCTGGCTTAACTCACGGTAAGTGCGGGCGGCCTGTAGTCCGACAAGGTAGGATCCGTCAAAAACAAGTTGTGAAAAAGAGAATCCTCCCGACATGCTGTATTGCTGTCCGAACTGAACGGGGATGTACTGACCGGCTTCCGCACCGAAGAATTCGCCGGGGACGAAGCTGACCGGCACATCGATGAAGTTGTTCAACTCTCCGTTGAATCGGATCTGCGGTGTTCCCGCACCGGTGAGTTCATCGACTTTGCGGTCAGCGATCCGTTCATCCAGCACAGCGTTCTTGACGCTGGCATGCTTGTCCAGTGCGTATTGAATCGCGTCGTCCAAGGTGAAAGACGACTGCTGGGCGTTTATCGTCCCGGCCGCAGCCAGCATCAGTACGATGACCAGGAGTTTTCTTATTTGCGGTTGCATGGTTTGCAAAGGGCTTGTGTTTCGTTGTTTGTGGTTTTTTCAATGCACATCCTTGAAAAGGGTTTGCTTGTATTTCAATATGAGTTTATGTCCTTTCAATGTGCAAATACCGAAAAGGAAGTGTTCCAGTAGCTGAAGATTCACATCTTTCAGGTTGAATTTGTCAGGCGGGAAATGCATCGGGTTCAGAGCCGACTCGACTTGCTCGAGCCTCAACTGTGCAATGATGCGTATGTTGAAGTCGCTCCGGTAAAGATCTTGTTGTCGACCGTTTTCGAGATTTCTGGTGATTTGATTCAGGATGAATTCATCCTTGAACCGTCTGAATGTCTGCCAGGCTTCGGGGTGATGGCGTTGCATGTCGTAGAAAACATTCGGATTTACGGATCCGAAAATCTCATTCGTATAACGCATCATCAGCATGATCTCTTCCACGGAATCACGGGCCTTGTCCGCCATGGCTTCCATTTGATGGAAGTGCTCGCGGACACTGGAAGCGACCAGTTGCACCACGATCGTGTTCTTGTCCGGGAACTCGCTGTAAATGGTTTTTTTGGACATGCCCAGGTGACGGGCCAGGTCATCCATGGTGACGCTCTTGATCCCATAGCGGATAAAAAGCTCCTCGGCTCCTGCCAGGATGCGGTGGTCGGATTTGAAAAGACTCATGGATAAAGGGGATGCAAAACTAAGGAAACGAAAAATTTATTTATCGTTTCCGGCAAAAAATATCAAATTGATAATCAATGTTTAATGCTTTTTAAGCGCGTGTTTTAATCGGAATATCCAAATCGAAGGTAACTGCGGTTGGAGATCGGTCTTTCCCGCTATACCTGCCCGAACACTTACCTTTGCACCATGCTTACGCTTACGGTGCTCTTTCTGGAAAGTCTTGGTGGAGGTGAACTTCTTTTGATCCTGGTCTTTGTTTTGATCTTTTTCGGCTCGAAAAACATCCCTTCCCTGGCTCGTGGTTTGGGTAAGGGTATCCGGGAGATGAAGGATGCCATGAACGGTGTGCAAAACGAGATCCGGAAGGGCATGGATGATGTTGAGCGGGAGGGTGGAAAAATCCTAGCGGATGAGGAAATAACAGATATGAAACCTCAACCCGCTCCACTGCCGGTAGCTCTCCCG
>JAULUX010000173.1:438-2846 GCA_032111385.1 Bacteroidia bacterium | reverse complement strand
CAACTCACGCCGTCGAAGTACGAGAAGCCGTCGTAGCGGTAGGCATTCAGCCAATTTCGGCTACGCGGGCCGTGCACGGTCCACAAGGTGCCGTCCACCACTTGCATCGCGGCGATCCGTGAGGAATACGGTCCTTGAGGAAAAATTTTCTCCCAGGTGTTCGAGCCGGAGGAGACACGGATCAGGCCCTTCTCCCTGTCGGCCAGCCAGCAGTTGCCCTCCGGGTCACGCATGCCGTCGACGAAATAAGCGGGAACGATCACGTTCTGGTCAACTCTGCGAATGAGGTTGAAGCCGATATCATAAACGCTGAAGCGTCCGTATTCGGTCACGGACAGTTCGTTGTCCGCTTTGTGCAGACTTTGCAGGTTGGTGATGTACCGTAAGTCGTTGGGTAGGCTTGCACCCCAGGATCCGTTCCAGGCCAGCAGGGTGTCGGCGTTGTTTTTCCGGTAATTCACCATCAGCAGGTTACGGAAACGTGCAATCTGGTTGAAAGTACCACCTCCTGCACTGTCGGCCAGGATGCGTGTCCATCCGTTGGGGTTGGCCAGGAATGGGTCGTTGAGTGCGGCGCGGTACACCCCGTCGTCGCAGGCGGCATACAGGCAGGTGTCGTCTGTCGTTACGGCCAGTACATCGGGGGATGAGCCGGTCGTCAGGGTATAGGTGTCTTTGATTTCGCGCTTGGGCAGGTTGATCACCACGATACCGAAACCACAACCCAGGTAAGCGAAATCGCCGTCGATGCTGACCGAGCGCACCGTTTTGTTGCCGGGGATGTTCTTGCGTTTGATGTCGCTCATGTTGAAGACGGAACCGTCGTCGTAGAGCAGGTCGATGTTCGTGTTGGTGTAAACGATCACCAGCACTTTGTTGGATTTGCTGTAGGCGATGTCCTGGATCTGAAAATCGTTCAGGCCGTTGAGGCGGGAGATCCGTTGCACTTCCTGGTCATCCGGACGATAAGCGAAAAAGCCCTCGTCGCTGGAACAGTAGATGCGGTCGCGAGCCACGGCCACTTTCTTACCGCGGAGGTAGGGCAGGTGGTCGCGCCAGCTCCCGATGGGGTGGTTCTGGCCGATGCTTTGTCCTTGAAGAAATACCAGGGTCAAGAGAAGCGCAGAGCGAAGAAATGGGAAGGGTGTGCGGTTCATGGTAGGACGGTTCATCCGTCGGGACTCTAAACGTTCAAAGATGGTGATTTCGTGTGAATCGGGTTAGCGTTTTCACTCTGCCAATGGCCATTTCCGACTAACTTCGCCACAGAATCCGATTCTTATGATGCGATCACATACTTGCGGGGAATTGCGGCTTTCCGATGCCGGTAAACAGGTGGTGCTGAGCGGCTGGGTGCAGCGCTCGCGCGACCTGGGTGGAATGACTTTCATCGACCTGCGCGACAGGTACGGCATCACCCAGCTGGCCTTCAACATGGACTCCCGGCCAGACCTTTGCCGCGATGCCAGGGAACTGGGAAGGGAGTATGTGATCACCGTGACGGGATCGGTAAAAGAGCGGGAGAGCAAGAATCTGAAAATGCCCACCGGCGAGATCGAGATCATTGTCGAAAAACTGGACGTGCTCAATCCGTCCGGCGTTCCGCCCTTCACCATCGAAGAGCAGACCGACGGCGGCGACGACCTGCGCATGAAGTACCGCTACCTCGATCTGCGCCGAAGCAACGTCAGGGCCAACCTGGAGTTGCGTCACCGCATGGCCATCGAGACCCGGAACTACCTCGACAAGCAGCAGTTTCTCGAAGTGGAAACGCCCGTGCTGATCAAGTCCACCCCCGAAGGTGCACGAGATTTCGTGGTGCCATCACGGATGAATGCCGGCCAGTTCTACGCTTTGCCTCAGTCGCCCCAGACCTTCAAGCAATTGCTGATGGTGGCGGGATTCGACCGGTATTATCAGATCGTGAAGTGCTTCCGCGATGAGGACCTGCGCGCCGACCGACAGCCGGAATTCACGCAGATCGATTGCGAGATGAGTTTCGTGGAGCGGGAGGATATCCTGCAAACTTTCGAAGGATTGGTGAGGCACCTGTTCAAGTCCGTGAAAGGTGTCGACATGGGTTCGCTGCCCCGGATGAGTTATGCCGATGCCATGAAGTATTATGGAAGTGACAAACCCGACACCCGCTTCGGGATGCGCTTCACCGAACTCGACGGCATCGTGAAAGGTAAGGGCTTCAAGGTGTTCGACGATGCGGAGCTCGTTTTGGGCATCTCTGCAACCGGTTGTTCGGAATACACCCGCAAACAGATCGACGAACTCACCGATTTTGTGAAACGCCCCCAAATCGGAGCTAACGGTTTGGTCTATGTGAAAGTGAATGCCGACGGCACATTGAAGTCCAGCGTAGACAAGTTTTATCCTGAAGAAGAACTCCGCAAGTGGGC
>JAULUX010000173.1:0-428 GCA_032111385.1 Bacteroidia bacterium | reverse complement strand
GTTGAGGCTCGAGATGGGAACCCGCCTGGGACTGCGCGACAAAGACACGTATTCCTGCCTGTGGGTGGTCGATTTTCCGTTGCTGGAATACAACGACGAGGCGAAGCGCTGGTTCGCTATGCACCATCCGTTCACCTCTCCGCTACCGGAGGATATCCAATTGCTCGACACTGATCCGGGTGCGGTACGTGCCAATGCTTACGACATGGTCATCAACGGCGTGGAAGTGGGCGGAGGAAGTATCCGCATCTTCAACAAGGACCTGCAAAAACGCATGTTCACCTTACTCGGCTTCAGCGATGAAGAGGCGCAGGCCCAGTTCGGCTTCCTCATGAACGCCTTCGAATACGGAGCACCGCCCCACGGAGGCATCGCCTTCGGATTCGATCGCCTGTGCTCACTCTTCGGCGGCTCCGAGTCCATCCGCG
>JAULUX010000172.1:0-7121 GCA_032111385.1 Bacteroidia bacterium | reverse complement strand
ACTTGAGGCACTTTGTTCTTGCTGTAGCCAACACCGTCGTTAGAAGGATAAGTGGATGAAACAGAATATGCAGGATTTGAACCCGACGTAGTCACGTCCAGGAACAACCAGTCGCGGCTTGCCTGACCATTCGATGCACCCTGTGCGTTGTAGTTCCAATCCTGCTGGAATTCAGGAATCAACAATACCGCACGCTGATTGATCTGGGACAAATCACCGGCAGAAACGACTCCGTCGGTATTGACGTCCATGGCGATCATCTGATAGACCGATGGGATGAATGTGGCATCGTTGATCAGCACGCGGCGCGTAAGGAATGCATCGAAGCCGTTCACAACCGGCTGTACATCGGTCGTTCCGACGATGTCCTTCACGATCTCGATTTGAGAACCGGAGTTCACATTGAAATTGAAGGAACCGTTGAGGTCAGGTTGAGAAGCAGTCGCAGACTGGCTGTTGCAATTGGTATTGTTTCCGTAGATATTGGTGATCAGATAATCCGAAGGGGAAGCAGGATTGTAGCGGATCGGACTGAAATCCAGCCAAAACTTCAGGTTACTGGTCAACAGACTATCGGTGAAGCTGGTAAACGATCCGGCGTCGGTGGCCGCAAGCTGTACGCCGGTGATGCGACTTTCCATCAAAGTATCCGCAGAGAAAGATGCCACATCGTTGATACCGAGACCTGTTTTCGCGAATTCAACACAAATAATGTCTCCGGTTCCGGAGAAACGGGCGTTTGAAGGAGCGGTTCCGTTGAAGAAAACCGACACATAGACTTTACCGTTGTTGGCATCATTCGAGTAAGCTGTGCTGACCATGTTCGAGTTGAAGTTGGGAAGAAGAAGATCGTTCTTCCTGACAACCACTCCGGTTGGCGTCACTTTCGTCTGGTCGTAATCAAGTACGATATCGTAACCGATCACATCAGCCACAGCATCTACAGCAGTAACCGGAAGGCAGAAAGTGCTGGTAGCACAACCACCGGAAATGACACCCACGGTATAAGGCAAAGCTGCAGGGTTTTGAACATTGATGGTGACACCGGTGGAAGTAGTAGTTGTTCCGGAGTTATCGGTTGCTACCGCAGTCACGGTACGGTTACCGAAAGGAGACGCGCTGGTCCAGGAAACACTGTAAGGCGAAGCATTGTCCACTCCGACAGATACACCACCAACGAAGAATTCAACTTGAGCAACGGAACCGTCGGAGTCTGCCGCTGTAGCGGACAGGGTTACCGCATTGCCTCCGATCACGACCGCTCCGGCGCTTGGGGCTGTGAGTGATACGGTTGGGGGTACGTTCGCAGCTCCGACAGTGATGGATACTACGGATGAAGTCGTAGTTGCTCCACCGTTGTCGGTGGCTACTGCAGTAAGGTTTTTCTGGCCTGATGTCGCAGTCCAGTTGACGCTGTAAGGTGAAGTATTATCAACACCCACGGAGGTTCCATTCACGAAGAATTGCACCTGAGCTATAGATCCATCGGAATCGGTAGCAGTGGCTGCAATGGAAACCACGTTTCCGACCGTGAAGGTCGCACCCGCGGCGGGTGAGGTAATGCTAACAGTGGGTGGAGTATTCGGGGTTCCGACTGTGATGCTCACCGCAGAAGATGTAGTGGTAGCACCGTTATTATCGGTAGCTACAGCGGTCAGACTCTGACTACCGGCAGTGGCAGTCCAGTTGGCACTGTAAGGCGAAGCATTGTCAACGCCTACAGAAGTACCATTTACAAAGAACTCCACTTGAGCAACAGATCCATCGGAATCGGCAGCATTCGCTGTGATGTTCACCGTATTGCCTACAGTAAATGTCGCTCCGGCAGAAGGTGCAGTGATGCTTACTGTTGGCGCAGCATTCTGAGGTTGATTCAATGTACCTGCCAAAGCAGCAAGCAGGATCTCAGAACCTACAGGGCTTGTATTCACGTAATTCTGTACAGCGAAGGTGGTGTTATTCCTGATCTGGATATTAAGTGCATAAGTGAACACACCGTTGGTGGTGAATTGACCGATCAGTACGCGATTTGTACCGGAAGGAAATGCACCCACCTGCTCACCGAGAACACCCCAGGAGGAGTTGGTAGAATTGAATGTGCTTCCCACGGTGGATCCATCGGTCAACAGGTTGATGGCAGGGCTCGCCACATCACCAAGCAACGTAAGTGCAAGTAAAGCCGGATTGCTGGCTGTGTTGTATTGACCATCGGCGGTGGTCAAAGCAGGAGTTGCACTTGGATCGTTGTTGGCCAGCACGGTGCTGGGATTGATAACAAGATTCGCACCTCCGCCTGTGGGTACGGCAGCAGAGTTATCTTCGGTCTTGATGACCCCGAAACGTCCCGGTGCTACTGCTCCGCAGGATAGATAAGAATCAAGCAAAGTCGTGCCGTCTCCGAGGATCGAAGAGGAGTTGCTCGCGAAGTTGCCTCCGGTGGTATTTCCGTTAGGATGGTTGAAGAACGAAGTCGTGGTGGAGAAGGTCAGCGGGTGACCTGCAACGCCATAGACAGACTGAACGCCCCAGCCGGGTAGCAGATCGGCGTAAATACGCCAGGTGATCGATCCGGCGGGTAATGTACCGGAAGTATAGCCGGCATCACCCAATGCGGTATTGGCATTGGCGGCATCGGCGGCATTGGAGACATAGAACTTCTCTACGATTATGTTCTCCAGCCCGTTCTGGGCTGCAGCGGGTGCTGCAGCGACCAGAACGAGGGAGAAAAAGGAAATGAGTTTCTTAAACATGGTCTTTTGGTTTTATCGGTAAAGCAAATTTTAGTTGCAGGACAGATTGAACTGCGCAACGAACAGCAGGAAGTCGGAGGTATTTGTAGCTCCGTCGCTATTCAGATCGGTAGGACATGGAGCCAGACCGGGAACGATGTTGACAATTGAAGTATAAGCCCACTTGTTGAGCCAGCCCTTCTTACCGGCTTCGAATGCACCGCGGTAGTTGGCGGGTGTGAAGAATCCATCAGCAGGAGGCGTACAAGTGGTAGCAATGTTGCTGCCGGGAACGACATCGATATTGTCAGTAACCTGGTTGGTTGTTCCGTTGATGGCGAAACTGGCATCGAAACCGGCGATGCTGGCTACGCTTGCATTCTGGTCTGTTCCGAAGAAACGAACTGAATCAGCACCGGTGAAGGTTACGTTCGCAGCAGTAGCAGAAATGCCTTTGGAGTTTGGAATGACATGGTTACAACCGATTTTGATCAGGTTCTGATCATAAAGCAACTTCGAAGAATCGGTTCCGGCCTGCATGTTGAAAGCGGCATTGAATCCGGTGAATATCGAGTTGTAGATCTCGCCCTCCGCCTTTGACTTGAAGCTAACACCGAACGGGTTACCAGTGGTGAAACCTGTTCCGGTAGCTGATGTGGTAGAACCATTACCGATGATGGTGGCGTTGTAAACGGTCGGGTGTGAGCGCCAGGTCGACACTGCGCTGCTGTACCCGCCGAACCAGGTGCTTGTTCCTTCGTCACCGTCCCACTCGAAACCGCTCTCACCACCAGAAGCAACAGAGGCAGGTGCTTTCAATCCGAACAGGAACTGCAACTTTCCGTCATAATCCATGTCCATGTCAAAACCGTCGTCATTGACGAAGAGGTTGCTGAGGTATTTGCCGTTTACTGTACCACCCCACCACTCGATGCCGTCGTCGTCGTTAGAAACAACTTCAACATTCTCAATAATGGTTCCGCTTCCAATGGCACCAAGCGACAATCCGTTCAACTCGGTGTTAGCGGCCGTTGCACCACCGGCATGGCGGATGGAGACATAGCGAATGATCCCGGAGTTATCGTTGTTGTTCGGAGTTGTTCCTCCACCGAATACGGAGCGGGGATCGTTATTCAATCCTTCCATCACCCACTCACCGTTGGTAGTAGTGGTCGTACCGAAGGTTCCGGCAACACGAGCCAGCTGTCCGCGACCCAGGATCTGAACACCACCCCAGTCACCACGGGTTCCAACAGGATAAGTTCCGTTCAGCGGGTCGTTGGCTGATGTGAATACGATCGGACAAGTCTGTGTTCCATCGGCGATCAGTTTTCCGCCGCGGGTCACGATGAGAGAGTTCTGGGGGACGTTCACGCCGGTGATTGCACCTTTGATCACGGTTCCGGGAGCGATGGTGAGGGTAACACCGTTAGCAACCCACATCTTCTCATTGAGGATGTATGTGGTGTCGCAGAACATATAGTAGCTGCTTGTCAGATTTCCGTTTGCATCAGTGATGATGGAAACGTTCTTCGTAGGACGGCTGGCTACGGGAGGACAGCCGCAATCGGCGCCCAGGTTGGTTTGAGCCGATGCAGTCGTAAAGGATGCGGCCGAAATCAGCAGGGCCGTCAGAAACCGGTTGGTCATTTTTTTCATGGTTGTTTTTTTTAAATAGGATTTGGTTGAATCTTTCTTTGCGGACAAATGTAGAATCGCAAAAAAACCACGCAATTACGGTCAACTTATCAAATCATTATAACTAGATGACCGGAATGTTAAATCGGAAAAGTGGCCAAACAAAAAGGTGGATTCGAAAAGTGAAAAAGGCCATCGAAAATGGCCTGGATAATGGATGATATAAACTATGGGAGGGAACTATGGCCTTAAAAAAACAATTGACTATTGGTCCTTCACGCAGCGCACACTGAATCCAAAACCTCTGGATTCAACCTGACGGAATACCTGTGAACGCTTGTAATCCAGGTATCTGAAAAAAGCCTTGTCAGGATCCACAGCGCTGGGTGTCCTCGTCCACCAAAAGCCGGTGTATTGGGTTCCCGGTGAACCGTAACGGCCATCCTGAATCCGACACGAACCGGCAAGGGCATTAAAACCTGCTGCATTGGTGGCCCACACCGGATCGAATCGAACCCAGTTGTTGGTACCTGTAGCTTTGAGCGCATCTCCTTCACCGGAACCCCGCCAGCCGAATTTTTCAGCTGCGGAGGTTTCCATACCCATCTGCTTTTCCAGTCTTTGCCAATCCTCATCGGTGGCCACATGCCATCCCTCAGGCGCAATACCACGGCTATCGGATACTGCTTTCCAATTGTAAAGCAATCCCATTTCGGTCGTTGCATCGGGATGGCTTGAGAAACCTGGACCTCCACTCAACCATTCGATAGAGTCCACCAGTTGGGGGATGGGTTCTCCGTTTCGGAAAGTGGTGACGCGAAGATTGGTAGTCATCCACCATTGCCCCCCAATTTTAATCGTCGAATAAACATTGCCGTCAGTGTCCGTTACCGAACCTCGTTTGATCTCGGGAATAGTTTCCGATTCCTCGCATGAGGAAATCAGAAAAATGGAAATCAAAAAACATAAGAAAGCGAAGGATTTTATTGCATTGAAGCGATTACCGAAATTGATGTGTGTTCTCCGCATGGTCTTCAGTTTTTCATGATAAATCGAGCCGAGCTGGTGAACCCTTCTGATGATATACGCAGGTGGTAGACTCCTTCTGACAATTCAGAGAGGTCCATATCGGCTACCGTAATTTGCTCCCCCAGGAATATACCTCGTGTATTAACCACTGCGCCAAGAGCATTGAACACTTCAAGTACTGCGTTTTGAACCTCGTCGGAGAACACCTCTAACCGAACCGGGCCATTGGAAGGGTTCGGATAGATCTTCAGTTCGCCCGCTGCACTTCGTCCATTGTTTAATTCGGGACAAACCAGAGCGATGTCAAGGTCATTGCACAAACCGGGGTAGCAGCACAAGCTGGGTAGATCCACATTGGCTTCCGGATCGTAATTGCAAGCTGCAGGATCCATGCATCCGAAAACAATGAGCGTCTGGCAAGAGTCAGGGTCGAGGCAGGAATACGTACCACTGTACTCCACATAATCGGGATCCGTACAACCACAGGCCGGTGGATACGTTAAAAACGGCGATACCTGCTCGTCCGGCATTAAAACCTGGTCATTTGCAACGTACTTTACAAGAATTGTATTTCCAAAAGCATCCTGTTGCTCGATCAACAGATTGATCTCGAAGCTCAGTTCGCCTGCGGTGGTCAACTGAGCGATCAACACTTTATTGCTATCGACGGATGCCCCGGTCACACCCTGGTTTTGCTGAAGGATGCAGGTTCGGCAGCTGAATTCCGAACCGATACTATCAGGTCCGAAAACAGTCGTGTCGTTGCCAAAGGCATCTTTGAAACCGATATCCGTCCACTGACCCATCGGGGTTGTAGAAAAGACGAGCCCGTCGGCTTGTGAGAGCGATAGTCCCATGTCGGGATTCGTATTGTTGAGCAAACCACCGGGAATAGCTGCCGTTCCTCCATTGTTATTGTTACCGGCAATGGAAGCCCCGTCGTTATCGAGGGCTTTCAATACGCCCTTTTGGTTGTTTGTAGCCCATCCGATCGTCAGCCACGAGTCGAGTGCAAGAAGCGGGTTGTCGGAAAACCAGGAAGAACGGATTTCATAACCGAATTCGCTGGATGGCCGATCGTTGTTGTTGTAGAATACGGCAGTACTGGAGAAGCGCAACTGGTGGTTCAAGTCGCCATATACCTGACGAACCTTGGAGCCGGGTTCCAGTTCAATAAAAACGCGGTAGGTCTTCGCTCCGGACTCCATTGAACGACCACCGGTCGAATCAGTCAGGTCATTGCTGTCGGCGATATAATATTTCTCTACAGACAAGCCTTTCACCTGCGCCTGGGTTGCGGTGGAAACCAATGATGCAACAACACACAACACCATCACCAGGTTGATCGATCGAATTCTTGCGTAAATACCGTTCTTCATGAATCTGACTTTTTAGAGCCTGTATGTCAAACCAAAAGTGAATCCTGTACCCCAGCGGAAACTGTCGAAATCGAGTTCTTCACCTTCCTTCAGGTCGAATGCCCTGCGCACAGGCTGATTAAGAATATCCCTCACCGTTATAGCGGCTGTGAAATGCTCACCGATGGCCTTGGTCATCTTCACGTCGATCAGGTGTCGGGGCATTTCATACACATCAGGTGCGATCTCGGTAGCTGCGAATACAAGTCGTTTCCCCTGAACATTGTAGCTGAGGGTCAAACCCGCTTTTTGGCGTTCCAGGTTGTAATTGACAATGGCGTTGAGGACATAAGGGGCCTGTCCGTAC
>JAULUX010000171.1:0-13531 GCA_032111385.1 Bacteroidia bacterium | reverse complement strand
AGTCGGTATCGTAACCGACGTCGTCGATATCGGGCAGGTAGCGGATCAAGGCCACGGGCTGGTTGAAAATGACGATGTTGACCCCGGCATATTGCTTGAACAACCGAACACCTATCTTATAAGGTTCGAATCCGTCCGCAAGACGTTTGGAAGGAACCTGCGTATTGACTTTGATGGACTTGGTGATGTACCCGGGTTTCGTGAAATCGATTTGATACTCCGCATTGTAGTCCAAACGGAGCTCCATGTTCCGCTCCCCTCGGAAGGTAGCGACTGTGGCATCGCTTCGACGGACATAAACCAATGCGCCGCCGACTTCACCGTTGATCACCACGAACTCGACAGGGACAACCAGATACTTGGTATTCCCATTGGAATCGGCTGCCGCAGCTAAAAAAAGCAGTATAAAAAGAAAACGCTTCATATGAGACCAAAATTAACCAAATCACCAGCGGATGTCAATTTTTTTCGGGTGAATAGTTTTTAACGGCTGGGGAAAGTCCAAAACTTGCCCCCTATAAGGAAATCAGCTACCTTCGCCCGCCTTAAAAACTACTAATCCTTATTATGGAAAATATCCTATTCGCAGTGCCCCTGATGGCCGTTCTTGGATTGATTTACATGTCCATGAAGTCCAAATGGGTCGAAAAGCAAGAAGCGGGTGATGCCAAGATGCAGGGAATCGCCAATTCCATCGCCGATGGAGCCATGGCCTTTCTGAAGGCCGAATACCGTATTCTGGCCATTTTCATGGTAATCGCCAGTATCGCACTGGGAATACTCAGCCAAAACGTTGAAAGCTCCCATATCCTGATCGTAGTCGCCTTTATTTTCGGCTGCGTTTTCAGCGCTACCGCCGGCTTCATCGGTATGCGTATCGCCACCAAGGCCAATGTCAGGACCACCCAGGCTGCCCGCACATCCCTTTCCAAAGCCCTGAACGTATCCTTCACCGGCGGTTTGGTGATGGGCCTTGGCGTAGCCGGTCTGGCAGTATTGGGACTCAGCATGTTGTTCATTACTTTCTTCATCTACTTCATGAATGGGGTGATGATCGGTACCGAACAGATGACCCAGGTTCTCGAGGTTCTTGCCGGCTTTTCGGTAGGTGCCGAATCGATCGCCTTGTTCGCACGTGTCGGCGGCGGCATCTACACCAAGGCCGCTGACGTTGGTGCAGACCTGGTCGGTAAGGTTGAAGCGGGCATTCCCGAGGACGACCCCCGCAACCCCGCCACCATTGCCGACAACGTAGGCGATAACGTAGGTGACGTAGCCGGTATGGGCGCTGATCTTTTCGGTTCCTATGTGGCAACCGTACTCGCCTCGATGGTTCTGGGTAATTACGTGATCCGCGACATGGGCGGCATCAATGATATGTTTGGCAACATCGGCCCCATTCTGCTGCCGCTTTTCATCGCCGGCACAGGCATCATCGCCTCCATCATCGGATCCTTCCTGGTACGCGTGAATGACAATGCCACTGCCAATACAGATACCGTCCAATCCGCCCTGAACCGCGGCAACTGGGTTTCCATCCTCATCGCATTGGTTGCTTCCTATTTCCTGATCCATTGGATGCTTCCTGCCGAAATGACCATGAAGGCGTTCAGCGCAGGTCAGTTCCAGATGATGTATCCCAGTGCCATGAATGTATTCTGGGCTGTAGTCATCGGGATGTTCGTCGGAGGAGCGATCTCTTACATCACCGAATTCTACACGGGCCTGGGCAAGAAACCGGTACTCTCTATTGTTCAGAAATCGGCTACAGGTGCCGCTACGAACATCATTGCGGGACTCGGAACAGGCATGCTCTCCACAGCTACACCGGTGATCCTTTTCGCGGGAGCCATCTGGGGCGCTTACTCGCTGGCCGGATTCTATGGGGTCGGTATCGCAGCTACGGCCATGATGGCCACCACAGCTATGCAGCTGGCTATTGACGCTTTCGGTCCGATTGCAGACAATGCCGGAGGTATCGCCGAAATGAGTGAACTTCCCTCGGATGTCCGCGAGAAAACCGACGTACTGGATTCAGTTGGAAACACCACCGCCGCCATCGGCAAAGGGTTTGCCATCGCCTCTGCAGCCCTCACGGCCCTTGCACTTTTCGCCGCCTATGTGACTTTCACCGGTATCCAGGGTATCAACATCTTCGACGCCAAGGTACTTGCCGCTCTGTTCATCGGCGGAATGATCCCCGTTGTATTCTCGGCTCTCGCCATGAACTCGGTCGGTAAAGCGGCCATGGACATGGTGAACGAAGTGCGTCGCCAATTCCGCGAGATCCCGGGCATCATGGAAGGTACGGGTACACCCGATTACGGACGTTGTGTGGAGATCTCCACCAAAGCGGCTCTTCGCGAGATGATGCTCCCCGGAATCATCACCATTGTCACCCCAATCGTCATCGGTATGATCATGGGACCTGAGGCGCTTGGTGCATACATGGCCGGCGTGACTGTGAGCGGTGTATTGTGGGCCATCTTCCAGAACAATGCAGGAGGTGCCTGGGACAACGCCAAGAAATCGTTCGAGAAAGGCGTTGTTATCAACGGCGAGACCTTCTACAAGAAATCCGAACCACACAAAGCTGCAGTTGTCGGTGATACCGTTGGTGATCCGTTCAAGGACACCTCAGGCCCATCTATGAACATCCTCATCAAGCTGTCCTCACTCGTAGGCCTCACGATAGCCCCGTTGATCGCATTGAACGACGGACACGGCAGTGATGCGGCCATTATGGAAGGTGGATGCTGTGGTGGTGGCGATAAGATGGAAATGATGATGGAGAATTCAGGTTGTGAAATGGATGCAGAAGGCAACTGTATCATCGATTCCACCACGTGCGCGGAGTGGATGGCAGCCGGAAAATGTGATTCCACCGACTGCGTTAAAATGGAAAACGGCAAATGCCACATCCGCAAAGAAGCTTGCCAGACCATGCCCGGATGCGGTGACGGTGCGGGGGAAGGACATGATCACGGCGCAGGTGCGGGCCATGACCATGGAGATCATTCGCATTGACCCCTTAAATCAGAAATCATCGACCGTCGAATTTATCTGAAGCCGGTCAACCTACGAGAGGCCGCCCGCAAGCGGCCTCTCGGCTTTCCGCCGTATATTTGAAAAAGCTTCCAACGAAAAGGTGAAAGCAAAATCCAATCCCGAGAAAAAAAGTTCGTCAGCCCCCTCCAGGACCATCTCCCGGACCTGGGTTTCCGTTTTTCTGTTTCTTGTTTCAGCATTGCTCTATGCCAATACGATCGGACACGGATACACCGTGGACGACGGAACGGTAATCGAGAACAACCGGTTCACCAAACAGGGGCTCGATGGTCTTGACGGGATATTCGGACAATCGTACCGGGCCGGATTCTGGGACAGGAAAGAAGGCCTCTACCGTCCGCTTTCCGTAGCCATGTTCGCCATCGAATGGGAACTGGCACCCGAACAACCCTGGCTTGGCCACCTGCTCAATATCCTGATCTACGGAGCATGCTCTGTTGTGTTGTTCTCCGTTTTGAGACGTCTGCTCCGCGACATGCATCCTTTCATACCCTTGTTCGCCTGCCTTTTGTGGATCGTCCATCCACTGCACACAGAGGTGGTGGCGAATATCAAAAGTCGCGACGAGCTCCTCTCCTTCCTCTTCGGCATGACGTCCCTTCTCATGCTTTTCCGTTACATCGACATGAACAGACCACTTCTGCTTTTGGTGTCAGCATTCAGCTTCGCCCTGGCATTGATGAGCAAAGAGAATGCGGTCACCTGGGCTGGTGTTTTTCCGCTCGCCATGTGGTGCTTCACGGATATGAACATCCGAAAAGTAATCGCACGGAGTTCTGTTTTCTTCGTATTGGTCGCACTTTATTTCGGTCTCCGCTTAGCCATACTCGGAGAGGTTGGCGGGGGATACGAACTGATGGTGATCAATAACTCAATGGCAGGAACAACAGACACCATCACACGACTTGCTACCGCGTTCCTGATCATCGGCAAGTACATCCTGCTCTTTATCCTTCCCCTATCGCTAAGCTTCGACTACTCCTACAACACCTTTCCGCTGGTCGGTTTTTCGAATATAGGGGCGCTGCTTTCGCTACTGATCGTACTGTTCGGGACTTTCATCGCACTGAAGAGGCTTTCGGGGCGCAGCGCACTTTCGTTTGCTATTCTCTTTTCTCTTGGCACCTTCGTACTGGTATCAAACGTCTTCCTTTTGATCGAAGCGACGATGGCTGAACGGTTTCTATTCACGCCTTCTCTGGGTTTATGTATCGTAGTTGCCTTAATGGGCAATGGATTTCTGAAAAAGGGATCGAAGAATTCCGAAGACCTGAACTTGTCGGCCATCACAGGAAACAAATTATTCATTCCCGCCCTCACCATTCTTCTTTTGCTGGGCGGAAGGAGTTTCAGCCGGAATTCCGACTGGAAAGACAACCTCACTCTTCTTGAACACGATGTGAAGGTCAGTCCGAATAGCGCACGGATACGCTACGCCCTTGGCAGTGCATACCTGATCGAAAAGGCCTTGAAGGAGCCGGAAGGTTCAGCCGTCAAGAACGGCTATCTTGATAAAGCGATCCGGGAATTGAACGCAGGAGTCGCCCTTCTGCCAAACTACAACGAAGCCTGGTATCATCTTGGACTCGCATACAAAGAGAAAGGAGATGCCGCGCAGGCCGTTAAAGCACTGGAGACCGCCAGGGCATACAAGGCATTCACCGACGCTCCCCATCTCACGGCATCGGGTCTTGCATACGGTTTGAACGGACAATACGACAAAGCACTTGTCGATTTGAAAGAAGTATGCCGGCTGACCCCTGAAGACGCAGATGCCTGGAACAATTATGGGCTCTATCTGACCGAAGCCGGTCGAATTACCGAGGCGGTTACAACACTGGACAAGGCCATTGTGTTGCGCAAGGACTTTGGTAAAGCCCTCTATAACAAAGGGAATGCATTTGCGAAAGCCGGTGACTTCCGCGGCGCCCTGGAACAATATCGTACCGCGCTACTGACCGATCCAAGTTATACCGATGCCTTGAACAACAGCGGAAATTGCCATATCATGTTACAGAACACCGACAGTGCACTGTACTTTTTCCGCCGGGCCCTGAACGCCGACCCAGGCAATACCAAAGCCATGATCAACCTTGCTGTCACCCTGCAGAATACCGGCGACACCGCTGCAGCACGACCATATTTGGAAAAAGCAAGGGCTGCAGGTGCCATCCGTTAACTCCCCATGAACAAACTGATCCTCCTTTTCTGCCTGTCACTGAGTTTATTGAGCTGTTCGAAAAAGAAGGCCGCAACCACTACTGTGTACTTTTCAGTTCCGGGCTTTATCAAGGATCAGGCAAGAACACTCCGTTCTTCAGGCATCAGCCTTTCAAGAAATGTCTCTTTCAATGGTAGCCATGAAGAGAAAGTCATTTCCGCACCGGATTGGGACAAAGAGCTGAAACCGTTTGCTGAATGCGATTTGAATCTTGCTGCATGGAAGAATGGATTCGAGATTGACACAACCTATTCGAATAGTTTGAAAGCAATCAGATACAAGGCACGTGAAAAAAGAATTGCCATCCGGGAACTTGAAGTCGTTCTCTATGGAGATTCCATCCAAAGCCTGTCGATTGTTTATCTAAAATCGAATCCATGGTACAGCCTGGGACGACGGTTGACTTTTACACCCGGGATAGGATATACAATCATCATCGAACAGGACACACCGCTCCAGGCTGCCGAGAGTATCAAACTGGAAGGACGATTCCAATAAATCAAACCCATGACTGCAGGCTTCCCTATCGTATTCGGCCTTTGGCTCGGACTCCTGAACCTGAACGGTGCAGAGCTGCCTTTTCATTTCGAACTCGAAGAAAGATCAGGTAAACCGGTCATGGTGATCCACAATGCCGAGGAAAGGATCCTGTGCGACGAGATCGCTCTTTCAAGAGATTCAATGTTCATCCGCATGCCATTGTATGATTCAGAACTGCGACTACGTATTGGTAGCGATACATTGAGTGGTATCTGGATCAACCGCGGAAGAAAGACACCGGCAACACTACCGTTTGTGGGTTTACGCAACCGCCCGGACCGTTTTCAAACGACAATGAATGATACCAGGCCGACAGATATTTCCGGAAAATGGGAGACCTGGTTCGACGCCGGCAGCACGGATTCGTCCCTCGCGATCGGAATTTTCCGAAGAATGGAAACCGATGTTGTATACGGGACTTTTATGACTGAGACCGGTGACCATCGCTTTCTGGAAGGCCGCCTGATCAATGATTCTTTGAAGCTGAGCGTATTCGACGGCTCGCATGCCTGGCTGTACCTTGGGCGCATTGATGGGGACCGGATGAACGGCATGTTTTATTCCGGCAATCATTACAAGGCGCCCTTCATGGCGAAAAGGAATCCGGAAATACGTCTGCGCGATGCTTCCGGTATCACCACCATGAACGGTCCGGTTTCTTTCACTCTACCCGATTGCGACAGTGTATTGCATTCTACGGGAGACGACCGTTACCGGAACAGGGTGGTCATCTATCAGGTCATGGGTACCTGGTGTCCCAACTGCATGGATGAATCGGTTTTTCTGGACAGTATCTACCGGCAACGCGCAACCGAAGGGCTCGAAGTTGTTGGATTGGCATTCGAAAGAAGCAGCGAATTCGCAAAATCGGTACCAGGTATCCGCCGCACGGTGAACCGGCTTTCGATCTCCTACCCTGTCGTTTATGCAGGCAGTACCGACCGCGAGCGCATCAAAGCGGTGTTTCCGGCCATGAGTGGATTCGCATCCTTCCCGACTACCATCATCGCCGACCGCAAAGGCCAGGTGGTGAAAGTGCATAGCGGATTTTCTGGACCCGCCACCGGTGAAGCCTGGGAGCTGTACAAACGGGATTTTTCACGAATGCTCGATCGGCTCCTTCGCTGATCCTGACTTGCCAAGGCCGTTAGGACACTGTATATTTTTAATATTCAATTCATTACAACCAACGGAGTGATCTGTTTTCATCATTCCTACACGGTTTAAAATGTCGGAAACAGGGGTTGCAACGAGGCGAATAATCCGGTAACTTGCAGGGTTAGATCACTCTTGTCCTGAAAACCCCGTAAAATGATCAGATTCTTACTTGCGCTGTTTTGTTTAATTGCACAATCCACGTTCGTCTTCGGACAATGCACCACCACCAATGCGACCTCGTGTGTATGTCAGAACGGGGGAACGCTCTGCGACCTTTTGCCGGACATCAAAGTGGCACGGCCACCTATGCTGGTGAATGGATCTTCGGGGTATATCGAATATCCTCAGGTATGTAATCCTTCGTGCAACGGTAACGACGGAAGACTGAGAATTTCTGTATCGACTCCTAATATCGGTTTAGGTCCACTTGAAGTCCGGTCGACGAACATTGCGATTTGCGGAACGGATACATTCTACAACGTATCGACCAGTTTCACCTGCCCGAACGGTCAACCTCTCATGACACCCCTGAAACAGCGGATCTACCGGAAAAACGGCAATACCATGACCTTCACGGATCGTAATGCAGGAACGATGACGTATCACCCCTCGCACGGCCACATGCACGTGAACGACTGGGGCGTTTACTCTCTGCGCACGTCTACGGCCGACCCGAATCCCTTAAACTGGCCGGTCATCGGTACCGGATCCAAGCTTGCATTCTGCCTGATGGACTACGGTTCATGCTCCACCTACAACGGACATTGCACCGACAGTGCGAACAATGTGCTGATCAATTCCAGCTTTCCAAACTTCGGGCTCGGAGGTGGAAATTACGGATGCTCTGCTTCTGTTCAGGGTATCTCGTCCGGATACACGGACATCTACTACCAGTCGCTGGACGGCATGTATATCAATCTGCCTGCCGGGCTATGCAATGGCAACTACTGGATAGTCGTCCAGCTTGATCCATACAATTACTTCCTGGAGAGCAATGAGAACAACAACGTCCTGGCTGTGCCGGTAACGCTCACACAGCAAGGCGGTACC
The DNA here is from genome assembly GCA_032111385.1 of Bacteroidia bacterium. Classification (GTDB taxonomy): domain Bacteria; phylum Bacteroidota; class Bacteroidia; order AKYH767-A; family OLB10; genus JAJTFW01. Next base: position 5,493 of record JAULUX010000171.1, on the reverse strand, counting down.
CTGCCGGTGATCACTGCGAGCGGGGCGACCACCTTCTGCCAGGGTGGTAGTGTTTCACTTTCGGCTACTCCTGCCCAGAACTACCTGTGGTCAACAGGAGCAACCACCCAGTCGATCACCGTCAACCAGGCCGGTAGTTATAGCGTAACCGTCAATAGCGGAACAGCATGCGTCTCCACATCAAGTCCCACAACAGTGACTGTGACGCAATTGCCCATCACTGCAAGTGCAACTCCATCCACCGTCTGCCCCGGCGAAAATGTCACACTTCAGGCCAGTTCCAGCAGTAGCGGCACGACTAACCAAAATGTGACCTTCAGTAATACGAATTCCTATGCGATTCCCGACAACAATACCACCGGGGTATCCAGTCCGATTTCGGTGAGCGGCGTCAACCCACCGACGATCAACTCCAGTTCAATTGTGTCTGTGACCGTCAACATCACGCATGCATACGACGGCGACTTGCAATTGCTGTTGGTTTCTCCTTCCCAAAACTCCATTATTCTCAGTAACCGACGTGGTGGCAGTGGTGACAACTATACCAACACTGTTTTCACGGCATCTGCTGCGACTGCCATCACTTCGGGCTCTGCACCATTCACAGGGAGTTTCCGCCCTGAAGGACTCTTCAGTAACCTGACAGGGAATGTCAATGGAACCTGGGTGTTGAAAGCCATAGACCTGGCCGGAAATGACATTGGTACGATAAACAATTGGACGTTGTCGCTCACGACTGTAGTTCCAACCACCCTAAGCTACAGCTGGACGTCCACACCGCCCGGGTTTTCGGCATCGGGGTCTACCGCCACCGTAACGCCTGCCGCAAGCACCGCCTACACAGTAACGGTCACGGAAAGTGGAACGGGTTGCCAGAACTCCCAGGCTGTACAAGTGAACGTGAACAGTACCATGCAATTGGCTGTAAACAATCCGTCGCCCATTTGCAACGGAAGCAGCACCACACTCAACGCAAGTGGAGCATCAACTTATGTATGGTCGCCGGCCACCGGTCTTAGTAGCACTGCGGGAAGCAGTGTCACCGCCAATCCAGGCCAGACAACAACTTACACGGTACAAGGTACATCCGGATCATGTACGGATAGTCGAACCGTTACCGTTGTTGTTGAAGAGCAGGCCTCAACCCCCTCCGGAATCAACGGTCCCTCAAGTGGTTGTTCGCCGTTCTCCGCCGGATATACGGTCAACGGCCCTGTGAGTGGAATGACCTATAGCTGGTCTGCTCCTAACGGCATGACCCTGAGCCAACCCACCGGTTCATCAGTCAATTTGACCGCTTCAAGTACTGCAACAGGAAATCTGTGTGTCGCAGCCGGCAACACCTGTGGTTCAAGTGCAGCCCGCTGCATGAGTGTATCCGTAATCGGAGGAGCACCGACCACCCCGGCGAGTATATTCGGAACCTCAGCGGTTTGTCCCGGTGATGTGGTCTCTTACCTGGCAGCTGTATCCACCGGTGCCAGTTCATACAACTGGACCATCCCGTCAGGCACCACCATTGTCAGCGGTCAGGGAACCAGGACACTGAATTTACAATTCAATTCATCCTTCACGGGTGGTATCATCGGTGTTGTTGCTGTCAATTCCTGCGGAAGCAGTACAACAACGACACGATCCCTGACACTGAATCCACCATCCACACCCAGTGTCATCACGGGCAACGGTACAGGCTTATGTAACCTCCTGGAAGCATTCTCCGTGACGGCAACCAGCGGCATGAGTTATGCATGGACAGTGCCTTCAGGAGCCAGTATCGTATCCGGCCAGGGCACTTCCGCAATAAGTGTCCAATTCAGTTCCACGTTCGGGAAAGGATCCATCAGCGTAGTGGCACAAAACACCTGTGGCACGAGCACATCGCGTACCAAATCGGTAAATGGGGCTCCAGCCCTGCCCGGAGCAATCAGTGGAGCAACTGTCGTCTGTAAAGGACAGACCGGTGTTGCCTATTCCATTGCACCAGTTTATGGTGCGAATTCCTACTTATGGACCATGCCACGCAACACGGTAATAGCCTCAGGACAGGGTTCCACATCCATCCTGGCCAATTACAAAACAACCGCATCCAGTGGAGATGTCAGAGTGAAGGCATCGAACTCCTGCTCCACCACATTGAATCAGAAATTAGCAGTCACCGTCAATACGTGTCCACGAAGTTCAGATGAGGCATCCTCATTCACCGGTGAGTGGTCAATTGTACCCAATCCGGCCAGTGAACAGACGAAAATCGTTTTCGGAGGGAAAGAAGATGCCATCGCCGAAGTGAATCTCACCAACGTGATCGGTCAGAGCGTCTACCGACAACAGATCCGTACCCATGCAGGGAACAATTCGTTCGCCATTGACATCCGAAAATTACCAAGAGGTGTATATTTCGTGACACTCACGCAAAACGGCGAATCCAACAGCAAACGACTTGTCATTGAATAAGGCAGGTTCACTCCTGTTTAAACGAAGTCTCTTTCGGAGGTCGCTTCGTAATTTTACTGATTGGACATGAGATCATTGTTTGTCTGCGTTTTATTTTTCACTTGCCTATTCAATCCGGCTGTGAAAGGGCAATCCTCTGCGTGGACTCAGTTCACCACCACGAATTCGGGATTGTCATTCAACTCGGTCCGTTGCATTGCGTTCGATCCGGATTCAAACACGTGGATCGGTACGGACTTCGGCCTGGCGAGGCTATCACCGAATGGCAACTGGACGGTATTTGGTACCTGGAATTCTCCCCTCACGGGAAATGATATCCGTAGTCTGGCGATCGCTCAAGACGGCACGAAGTGGATCGGCTCATTCGCAAATGGTCTGTTCGGTTTTCGGGATACAACCTGGATGAACTACAACACGACAAATTCCCCGCTGTCGGATGATTTTGTAAGGAGTCTGGCCGTTGATACCGTAGGAGTGATATGGATCGGCACGCTGGGCGGTCTGAACCGATTGGATACTGCGGGAAACTGGTCGCTTTATACCATGTGGAACAGTCCACTTGGATCGAACAATATCGCATGCCTCTACCTGGATTCCTCCACGAACGATAAATGGGCAGGAACAGTCAATGGCGGGCTGCTTCATATCCGACAAGACACCGTGTTGATCTCATTCACGATTCAGAACTCGGGGATTTCAGACAATACCGTATTGGGTATCGACATGGACGCTTTCGGAAACTTATTCCTCGCATCGCCAGCAAACGGCATGATTGTGAAATTGAGCAATTTCGGATGGATCACTTCCAACACAGTATCCTCAAACATTCCGACTTCTGGACTGACATGCCTCGGCCTGGACACGAACGACGACCCCTGGATCGGCTCTATCGACCACGGGCTACTGCACCGCAGCTCAGGCAGTTTTTCTTTTTACGACAGCAGCAATTCCCCGTTGAACGATCCCACAATACAATGCCTGCAAATCGATCCTTCGGGCAAGATCTGGATCGGCACCCAATCCGAGGGCCTCTTCGTTTTCGATCCGAGCCTCTCCACTGGAATGATAGATGGTACAGATGAAATACAGTGGGGGACATATCCCAATCCTGCGCGCGAAACACTTCACATCCATACGGCTCAACACCCTCTTATGAAAATCGAAGTTCTTTCACCGGATGGACGGGTACTAAATGCAGTAAGACCGATGAACGGGACCATTGACCTCAGCGGGCTATCATCCGGCACCTATATGATTCGTGCTTTTTTTGAAAATGAAAGGACCTCCACACGAAGGATCATCAAGGAGTGAACTTACTTCTGAACCACGGTATTGGTAAGGTGGTTGTAGTACATCTGCAGTTCATTCAGAGACCGGATCTCCTCGAGTAAATGATCGTAGGGGATATCCGCTTCCTGAAAGGTCTTCAACTCCTGCAGCTTCATGGTCTTCAATCTGGCGAGCTGTTTCTTCTTGATATAGGCTACAGGATCGATCACCGCCTTGTGCAGCTGGTGTTCTTCCGTCTTCACTTCGATCTTGTGCTTTTCCCAGTCGGAAAGTTGATGAGAGGGTGTCATCAACCCGATCGCTGTTGATTTCAAATCAGGTTCAAGTTGTCTCAGAAATTCCTGCTGATTGTAATCCAGTTCATTGTCGAAAAGAGAAACGAACTCCGCCAGAAGTCCGGCATAAACGCCGTTCATGAAATGGATCTCATCGATCTTCAGTTCAGAAATGATGAAGTCGCGCACCTTGGCCACCACCGATTGCTTCTCCAATGGTTCATCCGGATCGGGTTGCACCGGAGGGATTACAATCTCCCGGTCTGCATACAACAATAGGATGCGTATGATCTCCTCTTCCTGAGAGATGGCATCGAATTCATCATGCAATACCTCTTCGGGTGGTGGGTTTTGCTCTGCCTCCGGACCTTCGGGATGCAAGACCGCTTCAGGCTGACCGGGTGCCGTGCCATCGCTGCGCTTGAGGGCAGTGGCACGAAGGACTTTGTTCAATTCGCCGAGAAGCACATTCTCCCCCATCTCCATGAGCAGGGAGGTCTGTTTCACATAGGCGGCCCGTGAGATGGCATCGGGCACTTTGGCGATTGTACCGACGATATCGCGGATCAACGCGGCTTTGCGGATGGGGTCTCCGGCGGTTTCGCCAAGGAGAAGCCTTGTCTTAAACGTAATGAAATCAACGGCCTGAGTGGAAAGAAAGTCCTTCAGCTCGGATGTGGAGACCTTACGCGAGAAGGAGTCCGGATCCTCTCCATCGGGGAAAAGGACAACCCTCACATTCATGCCCTCTTCGAGGATCAGATCGATTCCCCTCAGCGAAGCTTTGATGCCCGCAGGATCCCCGTCGTACAGGACAGTGATATTTCGGGTATAACGACCGATGAGACGTATCTGCTCGATCGTAAGGGCAGTACCGCTTGAAGCGACAACATTCTCTACTCCCGCCTGATGCATCGAAAGCACATCCGTATAGCCTTCCACCAAAAAGCACAGGTCCGAACTGATGATGGTCTTCTTGGCCAGTGCGATCCCATAAAGGTTCTTACTCTTGATATAGATCTCCGTCTCGGGCGAATTGAGGTACTTGGGACTCTTCGGGTCAGACTTCAGGATACGCGCTCCAAAAGCGATAGGGCGACCCGTCAGATTATGAATGGGAAAAATGACGCGACCCCGGAAACGGTCGTAGCGTCTTTCATCGTTCGCGATGGACAATCCGGTCTTGTCGAGCATTTCTTCCCTGTAACCCGCTGAAATCGCCGCAGCGGTCAGGCTGTCCCACTTTTCGGGTGCATACCCGAGGTTGTAACGAAGAATAACCTCATCCGTAAATCCGCGCTCACGGAAATAGGAAAGGCCTATGGAACGACCCTCGTCGCTGTTCCACAAGACATCTTCAAAATACTTCTGCGCAAAAGCCGTCATCGCGAACAGGTTCTCACGTTGTGTTTCCTGCTCGACCTGTTCCGGACTAGGCGCCTCTTCCTCAACCGTTATATTGTATTTCTGAGCCAAC
>JAULUX010000170.1:0-2381 GCA_032111385.1 Bacteroidia bacterium | reverse complement strand
GCGGGGTGGATTTCCATTGCCGGATAGTTCGGCATGGCAGTCAGAACTTCTACCTGATGACCCAGTCGTTTCAGCTCGCGGGCAAGTCCGCTGAGTCGGTTTTGAGGGGCCCCCGTCTCAGGCGGATAATACTGGCTCAGCAGGAGGATATGCACGATTTATCGCTGTAGAAGGGTATCGACGATCTTTTCGGCAGCATGTCCGTCACCATACAAGCGGCTTTCAAAATCGGCTTTTTGTTGGGCCAGGGTGGACCAGTAATACAGAATTTTCTCCCGATCTGCTCCTGCAAGCCGGTTGCAGCCGGCGTCGATCAGTTCCGTCCACTCGGTTTCATCGCGCAGGGTGATGCAGGGTTTGGAGAAGAAATAGGCTTCTTTTTGTAATCCACCGCTGTCGGTCACTACCGCTTTGCAATGCTTCAGCAATTCGATCATGTCGAAGTAGCCCACAGGATCGATGACGTTGAAGGGGAGGTTCAACCCCTTTTCAGCGGCTAACTTACGTGTTCGGGGATGCAATGGACAAACTACGGGAGTGTCCCGATGGATTTCGGCCAGTGCATCTGCGATATTTCGCAACCGGTTGAGGTCATCCGTATTTTCTGCTCGGTGAATGGTACAAAGTACGAAGGTGTCGAGTCCGAGTCGTTTCACCACATCTGATTTTTCTTCAGATCGCTGTGCGTAAAAGAGTGCGGCATCCTGCATCACGTCGCCGCTCAGGTGGAGTTGCATGCCGCCGAATGGATAGCCTTCTTTACTGAGGTTATCGACAGCGGTTTGCGTGGGACAGAAAAGCCATCTGGAGACCCTGTCGGTGAGGATACGGTTCACTTCCTCGGGCATGCGCATGTTGAATGAACGCAATCCGGCTTCTACGTGAGCCACCGGAATATGCAGCTTGCAGGCTGCCAGGGCGCCGGCAAGTGTAGAGTTGGTATCGCCGTACACCAGCACCGCATCGGGTTTCTCGTTCAGAAAAACCTGCTCCAGTTTCTCCAGCATCTGTCCGGTCATGGCCCCGTGTCCCAGGCCGTGGATACCCAGGTGGAAAGCCGGACGAGGGATCTCCATCTCCTCGAAAAACACATCCGACATGTTCGCATCGTGGTGTTGACCGGTATGGATGATCTTCTCCTGGACCTCAGGATAACGCGCAAAAGCACGGCTCACCACCGCTGCTTTTACAAATTGTGGACGGGCGCCGAGAACGGTGAGGATACGCATGGGGGTGGTCAATGGACTTTATTTTCAGTTAACGAAGGTAAATAACCCTTGAATTGGGATTGCGTCATGCCGCTGAATCGAATTTATTCTTCCGAGCGATTGGAATTATGGAAAATACACTGTTTGGTTCATGGAATCCAAAGCTTGTTTTATTCGCATGCTATAGACTGCGGAACCGGACCGGTTCAGGTGGCAGGCGTCAGACATCCACTCGGGCCGTACCTTGTCATCCAAAAAAGAAATATGGGCTTTCGTGTGTAAGGAGGAAAGTACGGTTTGGTAATGAACGATGTAACTCGAATCCACCTTGGACAAATAGTCCTGATGATAAGGACAAGTGACTAAAACAAGGCGAATTTGCTTTGCGATGCAAAGGCTGTCAATTTTTTTCAAGTAGAGCGACTGTTCATCACAAAACCGGCCTTCATTCTTTTGAATACCGTAATGCGACCTCAATGTCTCGTTGATGATCGAAGAATCCGGATTCGAACGGACAGAACTGAATGCTCCGCCCCATTCAGTCGTCTTGTCGATGGACTTGAACAGGCGCGAGGGTTCGTGGTGGGCAAAAGTCCAGGATTCCGATAGGGGGAGAAAATAAAAATACCGCTCAAGACTGCTTTGTCCGTCAAAAAAATCCACATTCATCAAGCGGTTGTAGGTCGGAGCGAAACTGTGAACCGATATGCCAAGAAGTACAGCATTGAATTTTCCGGGATTTTGGTCGATCAACCGCAGCAGCTTATGGTAAGTCACCAGATAGAATTCACCCGAGCTGGCAAAATTATAGGTTGAATCACCGATCAGGTCGGTTTCGAGACGCTGAAGTTGGGAATCTCCCAAAATGAGCGTTCGATAAGACACTATTTTAATTAGATCATCATTGACCAATTGGGATTTGTAAGCATAAAATATTCCCCAGTAAATTGTAAAAACAAGAATGCCATACAGAGAAAAAAAGAGGAGTTTTCGAATAAATGCCAGCATTTTAACTCAGAATTGAAAGTAAATGAACTCCTGTTGATCACCTCCAAGCGTCACAATACAATAGATGATGAGGTAATAAAAAACAAATCGAACAAACCGATGCCGGTTCAATAAAAGTTTTTCAATGGCGTATTCTGAAGCCCTTCCGTGCCATTCGAGGCAGAG
>JAULUX010000169.1:0-4449 GCA_032111385.1 Bacteroidia bacterium | reverse complement strand
GGCCGCACTCTACCGCAATGAAAATGCATGGTTGCTCTGCTGCAGTCCGGAGCGCTTCCTCAAAAAAACCGGAAACACCCTTTTGACTCAACCCATCAAAGGGACACGTCCAAGAGGGAAAAGCGACGAGGAGGACAGGATGAACCGCGATGAACTTTACCGATCGGAAAAGGAAAGGGCGGAAAATGTGATGATCGTGGACTTAGCGCGCAACGACCTGGGTCGGGTGGCCCGTACAGGAAGCGTGGTCGTGCAGGAACTTTTCGGCATCCATTCCTTCGCCTCGGTCCATCAGATGATCTCCACCGTCAGTGCAGAACTGAAAGAAGGTATCACGTTCACGGATATCCTCAAAGCACTCTTCCCTATGGGTTCTATGACAGGCGCTCCCAAGATCCGGGCCATGGAGATCATTCGTGAAACGGAAACGCAACCCCGCGGACTTTTCTCGGGAACAGTCGGCTACATCGATCCCCAGGGCGACTTCGATTTCAACGTGGTGATCCGCAGCATCATCTATGACGAAGCGACCAGCTCCATCCTCTACCCTGCCGGAAGCGCCATCACAGCCTACAGCGATCCCGGTCAGGAATTCGAAGAATGCCTGCTCAAGGCGCGCGGCATGCGCAAAGTACTGGGCGTTTGAAACGGCTTCCGAAAACCTACCTTTGACCCATGCCCTACCACTTGCTGGAGAACAGGTTTCTGCAATTCGTCCGGAAACACCATCTCGTCAAAGACGGGGAGCGTGTGCTGTTGGCTTATAGCGGAGGACTCGACTCATCGGTCTTGTTACACCTCCTTGTTCGGCTACATATACCCGTTAGTGTGGCGCACTGCAACTTCGGATTGCGCGGCGATGAATCGGACCTGGATGAATCCTTCTGTGAAGAGCAATGCAGGGCACTTCAAGTCCCATTCACTTCCCGCCGTTTCGATACGGCCGCTCATGCACAATCACAAAAAGTCTCCACCCAAATGGCTGCGAGGGAACTGCGGTACACTTGGTTTGGTGAACTCATGGCAGCCCACGGATACAATTTGCTTGCAACCGCCCATCACCGGGGCGACCAGGCCGAAACCGTATTGCTACACCTGACCGACGGCAAATCATTCGAAGCTTTGCAGGGCATTCCCGTCCGCAACGGACACATCATCCGCCCTCTGCTAACGTTCGGCAAGGAGGAATTGCTCTCTTATGCCGTCGAAAAAAAGATATCCTGGAGGGACGACAGCAGCAACGTGGGTGTTGAATACCGAAGAAACAAAATCCGCCATACCGTCATTCCCCTGCTGAAAACCCTGAACCCATCCATCGAAGACACCCTTGTACGATTCGCACAACGAATGCAAAGCTGGAACCGGCTGGCCCAGGACGAAACAGAACGACTAACGGCAGGGATTACCGAAGAGAAAAACGGAACCTTCATCGTCCACACCGGAAGCATAAAGGAACATCCCGCGCTGGACATCCTGCTCTGGAAACTCCTTTCTCCTTACGGTTTCTCGGGAACGCAGATCTCCGATATCCTCATGGCTCTTGACCACTCCGGTGCCCGGTTCGAATCAGCCGCATTCTCGCTTCACGTAGACCGGGGAAGCCTGCATCTTACGCCGACGAAAAAAGACAAGGCCGGAAGGGATTGGACCCTGCACGATGCCGACAGCCGCCTTGAGAACGATGATTTCATTTTAGAATGTTCCATCATTGAACGACCGGAAGGTGATTTTTCTTTCCCGGTCGACCCAAACGTCGCCTGGCTCGATGCTAAGGCGGTGGCTTTCCCACTGACCATCGGACTTTGGCAGGACGGAGACCGCTTCCAACCCCTCGGCATGGAACATTCCAAGAAGCTAAGCGACTACTTCATTGACAGGAAGATTGCCCTTCCGGAAAAGAACCGCATCCGGGTGGTTCGCAGCATAGACCATATCGTCTGGCTTGCCGGCGAACGCATCGACCACCGATTCAGGGTCACCCCAAACACGGAAAAGATCTTGATATTAAATTTCATTCCACGCTGATGAACTGGCGAGGGTCGAATCGCCTGAAGGCTGAATTCCCCTACTTTTGCGCTTCGATCATAGAAACATCACATGCAAAGAGGTCCCGTTTCCCAATTCATAGAAAAGCACTATCTCCATTTCAATGCTGCTGCGCTTGTTGATGCCGCCAAAGGCTACGAGCAACACCTTTTGGAAGGCGGAAAAATGATGATCACCCTGGCAGGTGCCATGAGCACCGCCGAGTTGGGCATCTCCCTGGCCGAAATGATCCGTCAGGGTAAGGTGGACATTATTTCCTGCACCGGTGCGAACCTGGAGGAGGACATCATGAACCTGGTGGCCCACTCCCATTATAAGCGCGTACCGAATTACCGCGATTTGTCGCCCCAGGATGAATGGCAACTGCTGGAAGGTGGATTCAACCGAGTCACCGACACCTGCATCCCCGAAGAAGAAGCTTTCCGCCGGATCCAGAAACACATCCACAAGCAATGGAAACAGGCTGAAGACGCGGGTGAGCGTTACTTCCCCCACGAGTACATGTACAAGATGCTGCTCAGCGGAGAGATGAAACAGTACTACGAGATCGACCCCGTGAACAGCTGGATGCTTGCCGCCGCCGAACGCAACCTGCCCATCATCGTGCCGGGCTGGGAAGATTCCACCATGGGCAACATCTTCGCCTCGTATTGCATCAAAGGTCAACTCAAGCCCTCCACCATGAAAAGCGGCATCGAGTACATGACCTGGCTGGCCGATTACTACATCAAGAACTCAAGCGGCAAAGGCCTTGGCTTTTTCCAGATCGGTGGAGGCATCGCCGGCGATTTCCCCATCTGCGTGGTACCAATGCTTTACCAGGACATGGAAATGGAGAACATCCCCTTCTGGAGCTATTTCTGCCAGATCAGCGATTCGACCACCAGCTACGGGTCCTATTCGGGAGCCGTACCCAATGAGAAAATCACTTGGGGAAAACTCGACATCACCACTCCGAAATTCATCATCGAATCGGATGCCAGCATCGTCGCACCTCTGGTTTTCGCCTGGCTCCTGAAATGGTGAGCCGACGATCCTATCCCATGTTCGGGCATCCTTTTTTGAGCCTGCGCCGATTTGAATAGTCAGTTCATTAAGGAAATCGTATTTTTAATGCACCAAGCACTGCATGGCGATGTCTGACGCCCTGGTGATCATACCCACCTACAACGAAAAGGAGAACATCGAAAAGATGATCCGTAAGGTCATGGGATTACCCCGGGCCTTCGATCTGCTCATCATCGACGACAACTCGAAAGACGGAACGGCGGTCATCGTACAGTCGCTGCAGAAGGAATACAGCGGGAGGTTGCACCTTGAGCAACGCGCCGGTAAACTCGGACTCGGCACCGCATACATCCACGGTTTCCGCTGGGCACTTGCCCGCAGCTACGAATTCATCTTCGAGATGGACGCGGATTTTTCACACAACCCCGATGACCTTTCACGGTTGTACGCGGCCTGCCATGACGGAGGTGCCGACCTGGCCATCGGATCGCGTTACATCACCGGAGTGAATGTGGTCAACTGGCCCATGGGGCGCGTAATGATGTCATTCTTCGCCTCCATGTATGTGCGCATGATCACCCGCATGCCGGTGCGCGACACCACCGCCGGATTCAAGTGCTACCGGCGCCGTGTATTGGAAACACTCGATTTCGACAAGATCAAGTTCACGGGATATGCCTTCCAGATCGAAATGAAATTCGCTGCTTGGAGATCGGGCTTCACCATTCGGGAAGTGCCCATCATTTTCACCGACCGCAGCGAGGGACAAAGCAAAATGAGCGGCAGTATTTTCGGGGAAGCGGTGTTCGGAGTGCTTTGGATGAAGCTGAAGAGCTTCTTTTCCAATTACAAGAAATAAACCGACCCTTCGACCCTGAATCAGAGGCTATGCCACGATTCAGGCCTCATGGACCGAAGCCATTCCGATTATACGAAACGGTCTCCCTTGTTCAATTTCACATCGTTCACGAACTGACGGATCAGCTGTTCGTCGGACTTACGGCACACCAGAAGTATGTTGTCCGATTCAACAACAATATAATCTTCAAGTCCCTGTAGCACGACCAACTTGTCCTTAGGCACATTTACGATACAGCCCTTGCTGTCATACATCATCACATTCTTGCCGATGACAGCGTTCTGTTCGCCGTCTTTGCCGCTGTGCTCGTATAGTGAACCCCATGTGCCCAGGTCGCTCCATCCGAAATCTGAGCTCATCACAAACACGTTTCGGGCCTTCTCCATCACGCCGTAGTCGATGGAGATGTTCACGCATTGTTCGTATGCGGAGCGGATGAATTCGCTTTCGGCGGGTGTATCGTAAACGGCATCCCCTTCGTTGAACACGGCAGCCATCTCGGGCAGGTATTCGTCGAATGCAGAAAGGATGGATCG
>JAULUX010000168.1:0-17614 GCA_032111385.1 Bacteroidia bacterium | reverse complement strand
GCGACGGTGGGACCGACTTTCTGCGAGTTGATGATCTTTTCAGACTTAAACACTTCCGAAGAAATGTTCCCGTCGAAGAACTTTTTGGTGCCTTCGTAAAGTGCAGCAGTCACGGCAGCTTCCGCCTCGGCAGAATTCTCCTCGATCATGTAAGTCGTGGTGATCTTGAAACGGTTGTCCGTACCGAAGGTCTTCACGTCCGGAGCCTCGCCGAAAGGAACCGCCAAAGCCTCACGCACCTGAGAAGTCGGGATGTTCTTATCGAACTGAACAACATAGGTTCGTCCACCTTCGAAATCCACTCCGAAATTGAAGCCTTTGATGAAAATGGATGCAATACCCGCAGTGATCACGAGAGCAGAAACGATGTAATACTTCTTGCGGTTCTGAACGAAAGGCAAGTTGATGTTCTGGTATGCATTCCTGGTGGCTTCAGTCCAGAACGTCACCGTCTTATTGCCATCAAGCATCCACTCAAATACCAGACGACTGATGAAGATCGCGCTGAAGAGTGAGCAAAGGATACCGATGATCAGCGTAGTGGCAAAGCCTTGAACCGGGCCGCTACCGAACGAGTACAGGATAATACCCAGAAGCAGGGTGGTCACGTTTGAATCGATGATTGACGAGAAGGCGTTGCTGTAACCGTCGGTGACTGCCAATCGAAGACCCTTACCGTTTCGCATCTCTTCACGGATACGTTCGAAGATCAGGATGTTCGCATCCACGGAAAGAGCGATGATCAGCACGATACCCGCGATTCCGGGGAGTGTCAATACCGCTCCCAGCGAGGCCAGGACACCGATGATGAAGAACATGTTGCAGATCAGGGCGAAGTTGGCGACGAAGCCGGCTTTGCTGTAGTAGAGCACCATGAAGACAAACACGATCAGCAGCGCGACAATGAAAGACATCAACCCGCTGTCAATGGCCTCCTGACCGAGTGACGGTCCTACGACGGCTTCTTCCACGATCCTGGCGGGAGCAGGTAACTTACCTGCTTTCAGGATGTTTGCAAGATCCTTCGCCTCGTTGATCTCGAAGTTTCCGGTAATGCTGCTGTTACCGCCGGGGATTTCGCCCTGAACTGTGGGGAAGCTATACACGTAGTCATCGAGAACGATTGCCACTGATTTACCGATATTTTCTCCTGTCAGACGCTTCCAGACTTTTGCGCCTTCGGGATTCATACGCATGCTGATTTCGGGCTGACTGTTGAATTGACCGAAATCCTGACGTGCATCGGAAATGGCGGCTCCGTCGAGGGGCGCTTTTCCATCCCGGCTCGTGACCTTGATGGCAATCAATTCGAGAGAGGAAGACTCAGCTGTGCGGGGCTTCACCGTCCAAAGCAGACGCAGGTCCTTGGGCAGGGTCGCCTTTACTTCATCGCGGCGAAAGATCGCATTGACCTTGGCGGTATCCTTGATGAGGGAGTAACCAACGATGCACTGCTTGTCCACCATATTTTTCTCATCCTGGGTACGTACCTGGCCATCGGCCGGGAAGAGCACTGCGAAGAGGGGATTTTCACGAGCAAACTCCTCGAAAGTCTTTTGACCGCTGGTGTCTTTTGAGGTTGCGGTGTCCTTACCCATTTCACTCAAAAGGTCGGATGACTTCGACGTATCTGCAGTGGCCGTAGCGACCGCTGAGGTATCTGAGACAGATGCACTGGAATCAGAGGGAGTGGCGGATTCCATCTTCAGGGAATCCCGCTTCAGCTCGTCGGCCAGCAGTTTATTCACGGACACGAGTCCGGTAGCAACCTCACCGAAATTGTAGGTCTCCCAGAACTCGAGCTTGGCCGTTCCCTGAAGGAGTTTACGAACACGCTCAGGCTCTTTCACACCGGGAAGCTCAACCAAGATACGGCCAGAACCCAATTGTTGGATATTGGGTTGAGTCACGCCGAATTTATCGATACGGGTACGCAGAATGTTGAAAGAACGGCTGATGGCCGCATCGGATTCTTCGCGAAGCACCTTGAGTACCTGCTCGTTGGTGGATTTGAAATTGATCTTATCCTGGTTTTCGATGTTGGCAAAGATGGATGCCAGACTACCGTTTGGATCAGCTTCAGTGAATGCTTCGCCAAACAAGGTGACAAAATCCTTGTTGCTGTTTCGCTGCATTTCAACAGCCTTGTTTATCGCTTTGACAAAAACAGGCTCACTGGCATTCTGACCGGCCATTGAACGGAGAAGATCCACCACGGACACCTCGAGGGTGACGTTCATACCTCCCTTCAGGTCAAGGCCGAGGTTGAGTTCACGCTCCTTGCACTCGCGGTAGGTATAGTCCTTCACCCCAAGGTTATAAACGCCTTTGGGACCTATTGAATCGAGATAGTTTTTTTCGAGTTCAGGATTGCCGTTCGCGTACTCGCGGGCATCTGCCTCGACACTGCGCGTGACCAGGGTAAAGGAGATCTGGTACAGGCATACAAGCGCCAGGACGATGGCGAACAGCTTGATAGCACCTTTGCTTTGCATAAGTTAAAGTATTGATTTTTAGAGCGTGCAAATATAGGAGATGGGGGGATACGAAACAATTTATGCCGGGGTTGCCAACCGACTCCTGTTTTCATGTAAAAACCTGATAAACAGGCGTTTAATTTTGGTTGTAATCACACAGTTTCAATTGAGTGAAATTTCCGCCATTTACAGGCTGTTTTCACCCCGATCTGGCAACATGCAGCGGATGCCGGACATTGATTTTTCAGATCGATTCGGGAGCCCCTTCGTGTTCGTCTTGGAGATTTGAATGGCGGGTTAGGCCAGTTGGCCTAATTTCGGCAAGTGATTTCGCGTATTCTGATCAGTGTCACTTCTGATTTGCTGACTGACCAACGGGTACACCGTACAGCTTCAGCACTGAAAGAGGCCGGGCACCGAGTGGTGGTGATCGGAAGAAAACTTCCCCATTCGGCGGCTTTGCCCGGAAGAAGATACAGATGCCACCGGTTTCGGTTGATCTTCAATAAAGGCGCTATTTTTTATGCGGAATACAACCTCAGGCTTTTCTGGTATTTGCTGTGGCACAAGGCGGATATCCTGGTCAGCAATGATCTTGACACCCTGCTACCGAATTGGATCGTAGCCGGCCTGAAACGGATACCACTGGTTTACGATAGCCACGAGTACTTCACCGGTGTTCCTGAATTGGCTGGACGACCGCGAACTCAATCGGTATGGAAATGGATTGAGCGCAAAACGGTACCCGGCCTGAAATACGCCTTCACGGTCAATGCGGAAATCGCGCGACTATATGAGGAGGAATACGGCGTTAAGTTCCGTGTATTGCGCAACGTACCCGAACCCAGAGAAACGGTGTTGAAGGAAAAAGGGGCTTTAAGGCGTGAGCTTCAACTGCCTGAGGATGGGGCTCTGGTCATTCTGCAAGGCGCGGGTATTAACATCGATCGCGGTGCCGAAGAAGCCGTACAAGCCATGAAGTATATAGAAGGCGTCACCCTTCTGATCGTCGGCGCCGGCGATGTGATTCCGGCTCTTAAAAAAAACGTAAAGGAATCAGGACTCGATTCAAAAGTTGTCTTTATTGACCGAAAAGCGCCCGGAGAGCTGTACCGGTACACGTCAAGTGCCGATATCGGCTTGAGCTTGGACAAAGACACCAACCTCAACTACAAATACAGTCTGCCCAACAAGTTGTTCGATTATATCCACGCAGGCATACCCGTATTGGCCAGCAACCTCCCTGAAGTACGCAGGATCGTAGAGCAATACGGTATCGGTCATATAGTCGCAAGCCATGACCCCCGTGCAATCGCCGATGCCATTCGGAAGATGCTCGATGATATGCAAGATGGAACAACGTGGACTTTGGGTTTGGAAAAAGCAGCGAGTGAATTGAACTGGAACATCGAACGCAAGATACTCTTGGACCTATTCAGAGAAATTGGATCATAAGCGCCTGCATATCGTCTCATTCACGGTTCCCTTTCCTGCCGATTACGGGGGAGTCATCGACGTGTTCCACAAAATCCGTCACCTGCACGCTTTGGGCTGGAAAATTGACTTACACTGCTTTACCTATGACCGCCCCCCTTCGTCGGAGCTTATCCGCTACACAAACAACATTCACTACTATCCAAGGAGAAAAAGCCCCTTTTTGCTATTCTCAAAATTACCATACATCGTCATCAGCCGAAACAACGAACAGCTTCTCAATGCCTTGAGGAATGATACGATACCGGTACTTTTCGAAGGATTACATTGCACTTATCCCTTGCTTAGATCACCAGGCATTGGCAGCCGATCCGTGGTAAGAACACACAATATAGAGCATGATTATTACCGCATGTTGGCGGATGCCGAAACGTCCATCCTGAAATCCGCTTTTTTCCGTAAAGAGGCGGCCAAGCTGAAAAGATACGAGCCTATTCTCGCCAAATGCCATTCGCTTGCCGCTATTTCACAGAGCGACCAACTTCATTTCAAGTCGCTGAATAACAAGAGTGAACTGGTTTTCCCATTTCATGCGTTCGATACCGTTTCCATTCCATCCGGGTGCGGAACTTACAGCCTTTTCCACGGCGCCCTGCATGTAGCTGATAACCACAGGGCCGCCATGTGGTTGCTAAACGAGGTCGCTCCGAAACTCGGTCACGACCTGATCATTGCAGGAAAGGGGATTCAAGATAGCCTTCGCAAAAAGGCTGAAACCATGAAGCATGTCCGTTTGGTGGAAAACCCCTCGCATGACGAGATGAACGACTTGATCAGTGGAGCTCAAAGTCATTTACTTCCGGCATTCGCTCAGGCAGGGGTGAAATTGAAACTGCTACATGCTTTATTCCACGGGCGACATGTCATCACCAACAGCACCATGCTGAAGGGGACCCAACTTCACCCTTGGTGCATCCTTGCCGAAACGGCTGAGGACTTCGTCCGAGAGGCAAGTTCATGCCACAATACCGCATTGGATACAAAGTTCCGCGAGCATCGCCAATCACTCGAACAATCACCGTACTCGAATCACACCAATGCTATGCGGCTATCGGAAATGCTGGACAGTGCCCGCCGCGGATGATCAGACCGTTTGCCCTTGCTCCAAAGGCTGCACCTTACCTGAGTCCACCCGGACGACGCGAGATGGAAATTTCTCCATGAGGGAGTAGTTGTGCGTCACCATCACCACCGCCCGCTTGTTGCTGCTAACCTCGAAAAGGAGATTCATGATTTCATTGCTTGTCTCGGGATCCAAGTTGCCGGTGGGCTCATCTGCCAAGATCAAATCGGGATCATTCAAAAGAGCCCGCGCGATGACAAGACGCTGTTGCTCACCACCTGATAGTTCATGAGGCATTTTGAAGCCTTTGGTGGACAGTCCTACTTTCGCCAAGACTTCGGACACCCTCTCCTCCATTTTTTTCTTGTCGTCCCAACCGGTAGCCTTGAGATAAAAAAGCAGATTTTCCTTTGCGGTCCTGTCGGTCAACAACTGAAAATCCTGGAAAATGATTCCCAATTTGCGGCGCAACGCGGGAATATCCTTTTGTTTCAAGTTGTGCAGTTGGAAGCCGGCCACATGTCCCTGTCCGAGCACCAACGGGAGGTCACCGTAAAGCAAACGCATCAGGCTGCTTTTACCACTTCCTGTTTTTCCAATCAGGTAAACGAACTCACCGCGGTTCACAGTAAAGTTCACGTTATCAAGAACGAGGTTCTTGTTGTGAAAGATACTTACGTGCTGAAGGTCGATGATGATGTCTGCCATAGAGAAGCTTGATTCATTTTACCGGTTGATCGTCCAATTCGATGGGATGGACTTTCCCATAGGTCATACCTGCAAGGGTTTCCATGATGGCTTGCTCGTGGCGTGAGAGGCCTGCTTTCTCGATCGCTTTCTCGGGTCGATCCAGACGGAAATAAGCCAACAAAGTAAACTGAGCATCCCTCAATTGTACATAATCGGGAATCCTGGCTTTGCCCTCGATTTTCAGAAGATAGTAGGTCGCCATGGTGTACTGCAAACTTAGGCCATTCCACGTTCGTTTATTCAACCGGCTTGCGTTGGATGAAAAAATCAGAAACCGGGCATGAATGAGAAAGCCATCCTATGCAAGGATGGCTTTCTTCATTCAGTTTATAACTCAGAGGATAATTAGCGACGAGAAGTACTCTTGCCTCCCAATCCAACAGGGCTACCGACTCGTACCATGGCACAGCGAAATCCGAGCCAATCGGTAGATTGTTCCTGGTCGAGGAACCGACGGGTACCGGGGGTCAGGTAATAGGCACGATCCTTCCAGGAACCACCTTTCACCACCCTTGCACGGTCATCTATTAAAGAAGCGGTACCAGAAAGGTATGTAGCAACATCGGGTTCGTCACCATCGATATAATTGATGTTATCTGCTTTTTGGTAGTTCCGACGGGGTGCCGCCTCTTGTTCGGTCACATCCCTTAACTGAATCCGGCCCAGGGTATCCTTTTCAGCGATAGCACCTTCTTCGTCAGTCAGCTGTGTTTTGTACACGTTACCGCGGTAGGACCTGAAATCGGTTTTGTCTTCATGAGAAAGTGGACGATACACATCCATAACCCATTCTGCAACGTTACCACCCATATTGTACAGTCCATAGTCATTGGGGACATAGGAATAAACCGGAGCAGTGATATCAGCATTGTCGTTGAGCCTTCCGGCTACCCCCATGTTGTCACCACGACCACGCTTGAAGTTGGCGAGCATTTCACCTTGCCACTTGTCTTCAGGGTTGCGGACTGCATTGCCATTCCAGGGATAATACTTACGACCATTTACGTTTTCATAAACGGTGTTACCGATAAGGGAAAGGGCTGCGAATTCCCATTCTGCCTCGGTGGGCAAACGGTAACGTGGCAATAAGATTCCGTCTTCCATGCGCACCTTGCGCGTATCAACGTTTGGATTGAGGTCAACCAACGGACTTTTCACTAGTCCTTCGTACTGGCCGGCCAGGTAGGCATCAGAATTAAAATTATCCTCGTTCACCTGAGCCGGGTTCACACGCAAAATACCCTCACGGATCATAATTTGCTCATTCACCCGATCGGTCCTCCATGCGCAATAATCGTTGCATTGCAGCCAATTCACTCCGACCACAGGGTAATCCTGATAGGCGGGATGACGCAGATAGAGCTCGACGTAAGGCTCGTTGAAAGCCAAGCGGTCGCGCCAAACCAAGGTATCGGGCAATGCACGCTTGTACACTTCAGGATAATCTGTGCTGAACACCCTGCTGAGCCAATAAAGGTACTCCAGCCAATAGATGTTCGACACCTCGGTTTCATCAATGTAGAACGACGAAACAGTAACACGACGAGGAATGTTGTCCCAGTCCTGGATCACATCCTGCTCGGTGCGCCCCATGACGAAAGTTCCGCCTTCCACAAGCACCAATCCGGGGCCTGTTTCCTGCTCGAGGTAATCTACGACCTCGAAGCCGCCGTTGTTTTCATCGTTGACATTCCAACCCGTTGCGCCGGACTTCTTGTAGTTATCACATGCCGTGAAAACCATCATTCCCGCGGCTAGCATGGGAAGCCAATGATTGATAATCTTCATGTTCCTGAGGTATTTGGGTGACAAATATGAGAAATAATAACTAAAAACTGGGGCAACTTATTGCCCGGAAACGCTTCTTTTTAGGCCTGCACTCGAATTGGAATCCGAGGCTGAGTTCGTGTGAGCCTCCCGTGGAGTTGCTCAGCGCCGACACAGTGATGTCGTAACTATATCCGAATTTAAAAAGGCCTCTCTGCAAACCGACCAGCGCGATGAAACTATCGCTGGACATGAATTTGTCACCGCCGAAATTGCCCCTGTACCACAATCCACCGACAATGGGGGAATTCATGATATACATACCGATATTCAACTGATTGAAAGAGGCTTGTTGCTGGAACAACACGTTGGGGGAGATATAAGTCCCTTCATCACGATTGAGTCGTCCACGGTAACTCCGGCCTCCCGTATCCCCGATAGGCAGCATCGCTCCGAAATGGGCAGTGTACTTGCGAGGAAGCTTGGATGTTCCTTTCACAATGAAAGCCTCATCGGGTTCCGTAAGGTGATGCACAGCAAAACCACCATATAAAGTATTGGTGTAGCCGAGTACTCCGGCACTGAAATCCATGAAATTGCGCGATTCAGTCGGTCGCACCTCCTGGGTGGCATATACGAAACCATAACGTGGATCGATCATGTCTCCGAAAGTCAACTTATTGAAATCGAGTCTTTTCTGAACATATGTACCCTGCAAGCCGAAACGCATGGAGAACTTTCGGTTGACGTTCAGCTGGTAAGCATACATCGCACTGATGTTGGTGGTATTGATGGTGCCTTCGCCGGCCTTGTCATTCAAGACCAATAGACCCAAGCCACCGTTGATGCCATCAAAATGCTGGTCATAACCGGCGCTCGTCGTAATGTAGGTCTCCTTCAGTGCAGGCCACTGATTCCTGTAATTGATATTCACCCTGGGGCACTTGGCCGAACCTGCGAATGCCGGATTCAGGTACAATGGATTCGCATAGAACTGGGTGAACTGAGGATCCTGTGCACGTACCACCAGGCTCGCAGCCATTAGCGTACACAAGAAAAGGAACTTGTTCATATCAGTTGATTTTACGGTGGTTATACGCAGGATTCTATTTTTGTTTCGTTTTCCGCAAATTCGTGCAATACTAAACGATGCAATTCCGCCGTTGAACTGGCCTGCAAGCGCGAAGGAACGACGAATGAAAACGACTGCCACTCACGCAAATGTAAATGAATTCCATGAAATTGAAATCCATCTCCCATCGATGAAAGGCAGGAAACATTTCATCACTTCCATCTACCTTATCCTCTCGGTCATGGCACAGATGTTCACTGCACCCGCCTTGGCCCAGACTCGTGAAGACAAAAATCACACAATCGACTGGAAACCAAATCTATATGTGGAAAACAGTCGATTCAAGTGGACTTTCGAAGGTGCCCATTACCCTGCTTTCTTCAATGCATTGCCCACCGTCCACCGGCGTATCACCGGATCTTCTGTTACTGTGCGCGTGGTGGACCCCGTTTTCAACCCGGCTGAAAAAGATGAGATCAGCGACATTTCCCTGATCGGCCCGGAATTGCTTGTCAGAATAGAGCTGGTTAAGGGAAAGGACATGCATGCCACAGATGTCTTCCTGCTCCCCTACCGGACGAACCCGGTTTCAGGAAAATTGGAGAGATTGATCTCTTTTAAACTTGAGGTACTGCGAGAAAACACCCCACCGAACCAGGCACGTACTGCCGGCAGGGCACTGACCACCCAATCGGTACTTGCCAATGGCAACTGGTACAAAATGGCCGTAACCGCTGACGGGGTCTACCGAATCGACCGTGACTACCTGGCGCAAAACGGGGTGCTTTCTTCCGTTGAACAAGTTCAGTGCTCATCAATTCGCCTTTATGGCAACGGCGGAGGCATGCTGCCGCTGCTAAACAGTGTTCCAAGAACGGATGACCTGACGGAATGCGGAATCGAGGTCATCGACATTGACAACGACGGACTCTTCAACGGAGCCGATTACGCCCTTTTCTACGGACAAGGCCCTCACCGCTGGACCTACAAGCCCGGTGAAAAGCAGTACACTCATCAAAAGAACTGGTTCTCTGATACGACTTTTTACTTCCTGACATTCAGCGATGCCGGCATCCCCAAGCGTATCGGCAACCAGGCAAGTCTGCCTTCAAGCCCTTCCGATATCACCATCACCTCTTTCATCGACTACGCTTTTCACGAAGAGGACCTGAAAAACTTCATCAAATCCGGACGAGGCTGGTTTGGAGAAAGTTTTGATGTCAACCTCACCCGTTCGTTTTCTTTTGATTTTCCCAACCTGATACCAGGTTCCGCCCGTTTGCGTTCGGGGGTTGCCGCCAGGACGTCGACATCCTTCTCCAGCTCGAGCCGCTTTGTGATCACAAACAACACCACTACCATCCTCACGCATAACGTGCCCAATGTCGGCACCAGCTACACCGATGATTTCGCCAGGACTTCCGCTTTATCGGGAACGTTCCAGGCGACCACCTCACCCCTTACGCTCACCTATACGTTCCAACCTTACAATGCCAGTGCTACCGGATGGCTGGATTACATCGCATTGAACGCCACAAGGCAGCTGAGCTTCAGTGGAGATGAACTTCGCTTCCGGGACCAGGACTCCACCGGAAACGGTAATCTGATCAAACGCAGCTACCGAATCAACAATGCCGAGGCCGGCCTTAAGCTATGGTCACTTAAAAACCACAACGAGGTCAGAGCCCAGCAATTTGTATTGAATGGCAACCAGCTTGAGTTTACACAGGAAGTCGATTCTGCATCCAGCGTGGACTACATCCTGTTCCGCGACCGGGCTGCGCGTAAACCGATCTTCTCCGGAAGAATACCGAATCAGAACCTCCACAGCCTTGCCCCTGCAAAATACATCATCGTAACGCCAGCGGACTTCCTTCCCGAAGCCGAACGTCTCGCAGATTTCAGAAGGCAAAACGACGGACTCACTGCACATGTCGTGACCACTGAAGCCATTTACAATGAGTTCTCAGGTGGAGCGCAGGACATCGTGGCCATACGCGATTTTTTGCGCACGCTGAATGGCCGGGACACCTCCGGATCTGAAGGACCCGACTATGTACTCCTTTTCGGTGACGGCTCATATGACCCGAAAAGCCGGATCAGCGGCAACACCAACTATATACCGACGTTCCAATCAGAGAACTCCGTATCCTACCTGATTTCTTACACCTCGGACGATTTCTTCGCGATGCTGGATCCGTTCGAAGGAACCCTCGCCGGAGCAGAAATCCCCGATGTGGGTATCGGCCGAATGCCGGTCCGGAATCTTGAACAGGCCCGCCAAATGGTTGATAAGGTCATCCTGTATTCAACCCCCGGAACGGTTACCGACAACACCTACTGTGCAGGAAACAACAGCCTTCGTCTTGGTGACTGGAGAAACACCTTGTGTTTCATCGCTGACGACCAGGACAGGAACCTGCACCTACGCCAAAGCGAGCGCATCCTGAAAGTTGTGCAAGACAGTGCACCGGTTTACAACATCGACAAAATTGCCAGTGACGCCTACACCCAGATCTCCACACCAGGAGGACAGCGTTACCCTGACGTGAACGATGCCATCAACAAACGGATGGCGAAGGGTGCCTTATTGATCAACTACACCGGCCACGGCGGTGAGCTCGGGTGGGCATCGGAATCCATTCTGAACAACGACATGATCAACGCATGGAGCAACGGCAACGCCATGCCTGCATTCGTTACGGCCACCTGCGAATTCAGCCGTTATGACGACCCTCAACGCACTTCGGCCGGAGAGTTGGTACTTCTGAATCCGGATGGTGGAGGAATCTGTCTTTTTACAACGGTGCGTCTGGCATTCGCAATTGAAAATGAATTGATCAATTCCAACATGATGAAGCGGATGTTCACTCCGATCGCCGGAGAAATGCCACGCGCAGGGGACATCATCCGTCTTTCCAAATCAGACAACCCAACCAACCGGAACGTCACTCTTTTGGGAGATCCCGCCTTGCGCCTGACCTACCCCCGCTACCGGGTGAACACGAATCGCATCACCGAGGAAATTTCCGGGCAGCCGGTCGACACGATTTCCGCATTCAACAAGATCAGCATCGAAGGTGTGGTCAAAGATGCTGCCGGAAACACACTGAATAATTTCAACGGGGTCGTCTACCCCACCATTTATGATAAAGCCGGCAAAGTTTACACCCTGGTGAACGACCGCACCGGGAACGATATCAGCCTTCCGGACAGCTTCCTTCTCAGGAACAACGTACTCTACAAAGGCAAAGTCAGTGTTAAAAACGGACGGTTCAATTGCACCTTCATCGTCCCCAAAGACATTTCCATCCAATACGGTACAGGCAGAATCAGCTACTATGCACACAATGGTACAGATGATGCCCACGGGTATAACGAAAGCCTGATCATCGGTGGCGTCTCTTCCAACACCCTTCAGGATCCGAGCGGTCCTGAAATCCGGTTATACATGAACGACGAAAACTTCGTGTCCGGCAGCATTACCGACGAAAGCCCCTCCCTGTTCGCAGTGCTTTTCGACTCAAGCGGAATCAATACCGTCGGGAACGGAATCGGCCACGACCTGATCGCACAACTTGACGGCAAACCCAATCAACTTTACGTACTGAATGATTTTTATGAATCGGATCTGGACTCCTACCAGCAAGGACGTGTGCGCTTCCCCTTTGACAAGCTGACGGAAGGCCCGCATTACCTGACCCTCAAAGCCTGGGACATCAACAACAATTCCTCTGAGTCCCGCATCGATTTCATCGTGGCATCTTCCGCCAAACTGGCCCTGGAGCGGGTATTGAACTACCCTAATCCTTTCACCACCCGCACCCAGTTCCTCTTCGAACACAATAAGCCTTGCACCGGCATGGCCATCCAGGTCCAGATCTTCACGGTTTCGGGCAAATTGGTCAAAACCCTCGATGCCTATCAGGTTTGTGAAGGCTTCCGCAACACTCCCCTCGAATGGGACGGCCGGGATGAATTCGGTGATGTGCTGGCCAAAGGGGTCTATGTATACCGCCTGAGGATCCGAACTGCTGAAGGGGAAACCGCGCAAAAAACCGAAAAACTGGTCCTTTTACGGTAGACCCGACATTGCACAATAAGCACTTTTTTTTATCGTTATATTTGCCTTCCTAACAAAAACCGGATCGGACTCCCTTCTTCCGGCGAGAAACCTTCAGTGATGCCCACTATGTTCAAGTACCTTTCTTTTGCATCGGCCCTGCTCCTGATTCCCATCAGCTCAAGCGCTCAACAAACCAATCTGCTCGGACAGATCAACACCATCACAACAGCCGTTCCTTTCATCATGATCTCTCCAGACGCCCGCGCCGGCGGAATGGGAGACCAGGGAGTGGCTTCAGCACCGGACGTCAACTCCATACACTGGAATGCGGCCAAACTCGCTTTTGCCGAAAACAAAGTGGCTTTTGGTGTATCCTACACGCCGTGGTTGCGCGCCCTGGTGAACGACATGTTCATCGCTTACCTCTCCGGCTATACCAAGCTGAAAGGTGATCAAACGATAGGTGCTTCCCTGCGCTATTTCTCGTTGGGCAACATCACCTTCACCGATGTGAATGGCAACACCATCCGCGATTTCAAACCCAATGAGTTTGCTTTCGACGTGGCCTATTCCCGTAAACTGAGTGAAAATTTTTCAGGCGGCATCACCCTTCGATTCATCCACTCCAACCTAACCGGTGGTACTCAGGTGGAAGGCCAGGATTCCAAAGCAGGGAACACAGCCTCGGCCGACGTTTCTGTTTACTACCAAAAAGAGATCGAACTTGGAAACAAGGATGCCGTGTTCATGAGCGGATTGAACATCTCGAACATCGGTGCTAAAATTTCCTATACGGA
Organism: Bacteroidia bacterium; assembly: GCA_032111385.1. Classification (GTDB taxonomy): domain Bacteria; phylum Bacteroidota; class Bacteroidia; order AKYH767-A; family OLB10; genus JAJTFW01. The sequence goes on along the minus strand of JAULUX010000168.1, from coordinate 4,128 downwards.
ATCAGGAGTCAAAAACTTCATCCCCACCAACCTCAGGCTTGGACCCGGCATCAAAATCAACCTGAACGAATACAACGACCTGTCGTTCATGCTTGACATCAACAAGCTTCTTGTCCCAACTCCTCCCATTTACACTCAAGACTCTGCCAACAGTGCCGAAAACATCGTACTGTACGGTCAAAACCCCGACGTCAGCGTAGCACAGGGTATTTTCCAATCATTCTCCGATGCTCCAAACGGATTCCAGGAGGAGTTGCAGGAAATCAACCTTGGATTCGGTATGGAATACTGGTACGACAAGCAGTTTGCCTTCCGTGGAGGATATTTTTACGAAAACAAACTGAAAGGAAACCGGAAATATTTCACCTTGGGTGCCGGTCTACGTTACAATGTCTTCGGTATCGATCTGGCTTATCTGATCCCTACCGACCAGCGCAATCCACTTGAGAACACCCTCCACTTCACGTTGACTTTTGATTTCGCTGAATTTGGCAGCGGACAGAACCGTGAGGAATCGGAGTAATCCCTGGTTCCATTTTGAATATTCGTGTAGGAATCGGCTTTGACGTCCATCAACTTGTTGAGGGGCGCAAATTGGTTGTCGGAGGTGTAGAAATCCCTCATTCGAAGGGCGCTTTGGGTCATTCCGACGCCGATGCCTTGATCCATGCCATTTGCGATGCCTTGCTGGGTGCTGCGGGATTGAAAGACATCGGCACTTATTTCCCTGACACGTCCTCGGAATTTAAAAATATCGACAGCACGATCCTCCTGCGCCGCGTGGTTGACCTCATCACCGAACGTGGATACAGGATCGGCAATGTCGACGTGGCTTTGTTGTTGGAAAAGCCCAAGATCAAGCCTCACATCGACCGGATGCGTGAAATCCTGGCCTCAGTGATGGGTATCTCCATCGAAGACATCGGGATTAAGGCAACCACCAATGAGAAGATGGGGTATGTCGGTCGCGAAGAAGGTATCGCGGCACAAGCGGTCTGCTTGATCTACAAAGCCTGATCATTTAAACAGGAATTTACAATCCGCTCAACTGATCCGACTATAGTTGGCATCGGCTTCGTCCATCCGCTTCAACTGCTGCAACAGCATGGCATGAGCCGGAAGGATCATTTGTTCGTCGCGTTGCAAAAGTCCGATCACCGCTTCCCTGGCTTGTTCCAAAATGCGTTGATCTTTTGAAAGTGAGGCAATGTGCAAATCGAGGACTCCGCTCTGCTGGGTTCCGGCCAGATCTCCCGGACCACGCAGCTCAAGATCCACTTCACTGATCCTGAACCCATCATTGGTGTCGCACATGGTCTTCATTCGCAACCTCGCCTCCCTGCCGAGCTTATCGCCGGTCATGAGAATGCAATAACTCTGATCGGCCCCTCGCCCAACGCGCCCACGCAGCTGATGCAATTGTGAAAGACCAAATCGCTCAGCGCTTTCAATGATCATCACCGAGGCATTCGGCACATTCACCCCCACTTCAATCACCGTCGTGGCCACCATGATGTTCATGATCCCCTCTTTGAACATCTGCATCGCTCCATCCTTCTCGGCAGCTTTCATTTTTCCGTGGACCACGCAAACCCTGTAATTCGGTGGAGGGAAATCGCGGCAGACGGCCTCAAAACCCGACATCAAGTTCGCATAATCCATCTTCTCCGACTCGTCGATCAAAGGATAGACAATATACACCTGCCGTCCCTTGGTGATTTCATCCCTGATGAAGCCATTCACTGCAAGGCGGTTCGACTCGAACCGATGGATGGTCCTTATGGGCTTGCGCCCCGGAGGTAGCTCATCGATGACCGATGTGTCCAGGTCACCGTAAAGGGTCATGGCCAGGGTTCGGGGAATGGGGGTGGCGGTCATCACCAACACGTGGGGAACGGTCTCGTCCTTTTTCCATAAGCGGGCCCGCTGTTCCACTCCGAAGCGATGCTGCTCATCGATTACCACCAGACCCAGGTCGTTGAATGCCACCCGGTCCTCGATAAGCGCATGCGTACCGATCAGAATTTTCAACTCACCCGCCTCAAGGGCCTCATGCAAAACCCTTCTTTCCGCTGTTTTGGTACTCCCGGTCAACAGCCCGACACGTAGTCCCATCGGCTCTACTAATTCTGAGATGGAACGGTAATGTTGTTGCGCGAGAATTTCGGTGGGTGCCATGAGACAGGCCTGATAACCGTTGTCCATCACCATCAGCATACACAGTAATGCTACGATTGTTTTACCACTGCCCACGTCTCCCTGCAACAACCTGTTCATCTGCTTGCCACTGCCCATGTCGGATCGGATCTCCTTCAACACACGCTTTTGTGCACCGGTAAGCGGAAAAGGAAGGTGGTTGTTGTAAAAACCATTGAACAAGTCTCCGATCTTCGTCACCGGCTTGCCCATTACCGAAGATTGCCTTATGCTCTTCGCACGGAGCAGGCGCAACTGCACATAGAAAAGCTCCTCGAACTTCAGACGAAAGATCGCCGCATTCATGGCCTGCTCGTCGGCAGGAAGATGGATGGAGGATGCAGAAGAACGGTAGGACATTAAACGATGCTGAAGGATGATATCGGCAGGAAGCGTTTCCGCCATGAAATCGGGGAGCTGCTGGACCAGCGTGCGAATCAGCTTTTGAATCCCCTTGCTATCCAATCCCTTCGATTTGCATTTCTCAGTAGTGCTGTACACTCCGGTAAGGGAAGGGCCCGTGAACTTCTCCACCTTGGAGGCCTCCTCAATTTCAGGATGCACGATGTTGAATCTCCCATTGAAGAAACCCGGTTTGCCGAAGACGATGTATTCGCCTCCGGGTTTGATCGCATCCTTCAACCACCGGATTCCCTGAAACCAGACCAGATCCATCTGACCTGTACCATCAGTAAAGGTGGCTGTCATTCGGGTGATGCGTTTCCCTCCATGAAAAGCAGGACGGCTGATCACTCCCTTCAACTGCACATAAGGAATGTCCTCATCCAAGACGGAAACGGTCTGGAATGATGAACGGTCGATGTACCGAAAGGGATAATGACGTAACAAATCGCCGAAGCTGGAGACACCGAGTTCCTTGCGGAGTAATTCGGCCCGCTGAGGACCCACTCCTTTCAGGTATTCGATGGGCGTATTCAGGAAATCGGCGCGCTGCATTGACAACAAAAATAAGCAAGAGGCGCTTGGAAGAAAGGTCTGAAATCCAAACCCGGCCAAAAGAAAAATCCCGCACGGAGCGGGATTTCAACGCTTTTGAAAAGTACCTGATTATTGCACTTTTTTCACGTTCACTGCATTGAGACCTTTGCGGCCTTCAATGACTTCGTAGCTGACGAGATCGTTCTCACGGATCTTATCAGTGAGGCCGCTGTGGTGAACGAAGATCTCATTGTTGGTTTCATCTTCCACAATGAAGCCATAGCCCTTGGCTTCGTTGAAGAACTTTACTTTGCCTGTTTTCATTGAATTGAATGGATAATGATGAAAAACAAAGATAATCAAATATTTTTCCTGTCAACTATTCCGATAATTGACACCTCGCCAAGCTTTATTTTTTCCTCCGGGACGACGAAGCATTAAGTTTGGACTGTTCAACTTAAACATCACCCGGGTCCAAAATTGATTTCAGGAACCGTAACTTGTGCTGCATGAATTCTAACACCAAGTCCGTCAGCGGACAAATCGTTGATATCATCAACAGGACCATCTCCGGTGGAACTGTGTTCATCTTAAATGGACGCATCGACCACATCGAAAAGAACAGCCGCACTGACGGACCTTATATACTTCCGGGATTCACCGATGCACACATCCACATTGAGAGCTCCATGCTGGTCCCCTATGAGTTCGCACGCCTTGCCCTTCCACACGGAACAGTATCGACAGTCAGCGATCCGCATGAAATCGCGAATGTGTCAGGCGTAGAGGGAGTCAAGTACATGCTGGAAAATGCAAGGGATGCCCGTTTGAAATTCCACTTCGGCGCCCCCTCATGCGTTCCTGCAACCGGATTCGAAACTGCAGGAGCAGAAATCGACTCCCAAGCCATCGAGGAGCTGATGGCCAGGGACGACATCTTTTATTTGAGCGAAATGATGAACTATCCGGGTGTTCTATTCAAGGATCCGGAAG
>JAULUX010000167.1:0-7589 GCA_032111385.1 Bacteroidia bacterium | reverse complement strand
GTGGCATTGGTAGCCGGGATCCCTCTTCCGATCATCAACTTGTTTGCCACCTTCTTTTTCTACTTAGGCAACCGCAGGAGCACCTATTTCGTGCGATGGCATTGCATGCAGGCGCTGTTGTCCCAGCTATCGTTGCTGTTCATCAACAGTTATGGCTTCTGGTGGACGGTATCGATCGTTTTTACGGATGAAAGCATCAGCAGCCGCTACATCGCCTATGTGATCGCCGCCCTTAGTTTCAACCTATTTGAATTCGTCGCTACTATTTATACGGCCATCCAAACGCGAAAAGGAAAAAACGTGCGATGGTTTTTATATGGTAACCTCGCTGATATGCTCGTAAGGAATCGCTGAAATGAAAAAAATCGTTCTTCAGGCACTCTTACTCGTCGGCAGTTTTTTCCTGCTTTGGTGGGGCTTGCTGCAAGTGGACTGGATGAGCCTGTTCAAGCCGCAACAAGCTTCCACCCTCGCCGAAGAAAAGCTAGGCGAACTGGCACGGGAACTGGTAGTTCGTGACAACAAGTTGATTCACGATCGATTTGTGCAGGAAACATTGGACAGCCTGCTTGTGCGCATCTGCGAGAAGAATGCCATTGCGGATACTTCGATAGAATTGATACTTATTCGCGACGAGCAGGTGAACGCCTTCGCCCTGCCGGGTCGTCACCTGGTGCTTACCACTGGCATTATTCAGGAGGCCAAGAACGCAGAAGAATTGTGCGGAGTGATCGCCCATGAATTGGCCCATATGGAGCAGAACCATGTGATGAAAAAGTTGGGTAAGGAGATCGGTTTTTCGGTATTGATGAACGTTAGCTCTGGTGGAGGCGCAGAAGTGGTGCGTCAAATCCTACACTTGCTTAGCTCTACCGCCTACGACCGGGAATTGGAAGAAGAAGCCGATCGCCTGGCCGTAGACTATTTAGCCAAGGCAGGTATTGATCCGCTCCCCTTCAGCGACTTCATGTTCCGCATTGCCAATGGGGAGGAAGGCAACACGACTTACTTTGATTGGATCTCCACCCATCCAAATTCAGAGGAGAGGGCGGGGTATATCTTCGAATGTGCCAAAGCGAAGGAAGTGGAGGAAACGCCGGTTTTGAACCCTGCTACCTGGACCAAGGTGAAAAGCCGAATACAGGAATCACTGTAGTGCTATTAAACACAAACACATAGCCGGTATGTCTTTACTCAGCTACCAGAACGTATTGTGAAATCGTTCCCAAGTGTGTGGATGTTTCCAGGCTTGGTTTTATCCAAAGACCAGGTTCTCTTTTTTCATAGGCATCTTCCCTCCACTTTACCGGCTGCGCTCCCATAAAGACCAATTTCAGAAGCAGGTGCTGCGGGAGATATGAATAATATACCGTTTGGTCGTGGACGATTTCCGCGAAGCCATCCGAAACGGGAATCTCATCACGGTCAGTCAACAGGAAGTGTTGCTGCCGCACAGTTTGCACGAGGAGCAGTACAATCAGTAGGGCAAAAATCCAAAGCTGTTGCATCAGTTTGCTCAATCCAATCGCAATCACTGCGGCAATGAATGGATATGCCGGAGCGAGGTACCAATTGTGCTGGTTTTTTGAGAAGGTCATTAATACACCAAGGGGGAGAATGACCACTGTCGATAACAACAGCAAGTTCTTTTGCGCAGCATCCATCTGCTTTTTAACGCTGACGAATAGCCAGCTGCTTACAGCAAAAAACACATAACTCCACCATTGCATGCGGGTATCAAGTGCGGCGAAGAAGAAGTGCCATTTGTGTCCGGTGGTGAATTCACCTTTCTCGTCAAGGAACAGGCGCTGGACCACGTCATGCAGCCACATGGTTTCCAATTGGCTATTGCTGCCATACATACCAGGCTGTGCATAGGGTATATGCATTACAGATAGCATCGTCCAGGCGCCGATGAAAACGGCCATCACGGCAATTGCAATGGTCGCGTCGATCGCTTTTCCCTTGAAGACATGCTTATCTTTTTTACTGAAGATGAAATACAAACAGAGGGATGGGAGGAGGATAAGTCCGGCCGCCCCCTTGGTCCAGAAGGCGAGTCCCGTGAAAAGGGCTGCCGCAAGCAATGCGCGTCGATTCTCCTCCTGCAAATAGATCACTACCGCATAAACACTCAGGAACAGGAACAGCAAGAGCAGGCTGTCGAAGTCGGCAGTGAGTCCGATGTGATCGCCCAGTACGGCTTTGCAACTCAGCAACACCGCACAGGCAAGGCTTGCCGTAAGCGGCGGGGTGAAGCGCCGCATCAGCCGGTAAAAGACAAGGAAGAAGGCTATTGAAGCGAGGAAAGAAGGCAGTCGCATTGAAAAAACGCTCAATCCGAACAGCTTGTACGAAAGCATGATGCACCAGTGGAAAAGCGGCGGTTTGGCGTTCCAGGTGTCGACCTCTCCTTCGAAATAAGGCACCAGCCAGCTTCCGCGCTGCAGCATTTCGTAGGCGTTGATGCCGTTTCGGCTTTCGTCCCATTCCTTGATGTCGCTTGAAGTTACATAAACGATGGATGACAGAAACGTAATCACTGCTAGAAACAGTAGCGCATTGCTGAATAACCGTTCAAGCTTTTCGGTAGAAATCAGTTGCATTTAGTGGGGTGCGAGCCTTTCATCGAAAATAGAAAATTTGCCTATGAGAAATATAGGTTAAGGCTTTTGACCGAATTTGACTCAATCAGGTAATCGTTTGTATCCGATTGCAAACGATTATCCTTTAACGATGTTGCTTTTCAGCCATTACTTTTGGTGCGTTGTTTCAACAAAATGGTATTTAACACATACTTGGAGGACCCACTACAGGATGAACACAGCCAGAGGCTTTTACGAAGCCGGATTACCACGGGCAATACCATTAGAATTCATTAGGAATTTCCCGAAAAAAGTAATAACTTTGTAATTACAACTAAAAACGATGGAACTGGCATTGATTTCAATCGGCAATTCAAAAGGAATCCGGATTCCCAAGGCTATTTTAGACAAATACCAAATTCAAGGCTCTGTAGAGATTTTTCTCGAAAAAGGGCATCTGGTATTGAAACCCAAAAGACAGCCCAGGAAGAATTGGGACAAGGCATTCAAGAAAATGCATGCAGACGGTGAGGATAAGCTTCTGATCCCTGATGTCTTCATGGATGAAAATTTTGAGGAATGGAGTTGAGTCAATATCAAATCATCTTGGTTGACTTAGACCCTACAATGGGAAGTGAAATGAATAAGACAAGGCCATGTGTTATCATTTCACCGGATGAAATGAATAGGTATTTGAAAACAATTGTAATCGCACCGATCACAAGTACTCTTAAAAAATTCCCCACAAGGATTCCGTTAAAGAATACAATCACCAAGGGGTGGATTGTACTTGATCAAATCAGGACAATCGATCGTGCAAGGGTTGTTAAGGCATTCGAATCGCTTACCGCCCGGGAAATACAGAAGGTAAAAGCCGTTTTTTATGAAACGTATGTGGAGTAAGAAAGGATAGACGCTATACTAGAGAAAAACTTTTCTGAAGTTCATTCGCATCACTTTTTCCATGCCCATCACCCTCACCTCCGAACAAGAAGCGGTCGTCCGCAGCTGCGGAAACCTTCGCATCCAAGCCGTGGCAGGCGCCGGGAAGACCAGCACCCTGATCGCCTACGCCAAGGCACAGCCGAAAAACAAGAAGATCCTTTACCTGGCCTTTAACCGCTCGGTGCGGCTGGAGGCGATGGCGAAATTCGCCAAACAAGGATTGAGCAATGTGGATGTCGAGACCGCACATTCCCTCGCTTTCAAACACATCGTACCACGGAATGGATACAAAGTGAGATCCCAAGGCTACAAGATCCACGAACTAGTGGAGGTGTTGGGACTGAAGGGAAACGGAGAGAAGCACAACGAGTACATCCTTGCCAATCACATCAGCAAGCTCATCTCTTTATTCTGCAACAGCGATAAGTCGAGGGTGCAGGATGTGGACTACAAAGCCGTGGTTGCTGATAAGGAAGCACAACGTTTCGTAGGAGCCAACTACCACATCATCGAGCGTCAGACGCGCCTACTGTTGAGCAGAATGGACAAAGGCGAGATTGATATCACGCACGATTTCTACCTGAAGAAATTCCAGCTCGAACAGCCTGAATTGCATTACGACATCATCCTGTTCGACGAAGGCCAGGATGCTTCCGCCGCCATGCTTGATGTGTTTTTCCGGCAGTGGGCCATCAAAGTGATCGTAGGCGATACCCACCAGCAGATTTACGGCTGGCGCTATGCTGTCAACTCCCTGGAGAAAGCCGATTATACCACCTATCAACTTAGCAATAGCTTCCGTTTCGGACAGGACATTGCCAACTTGGCTATGGAAGTCCTGCAGCGCAAGAAAGCCATCGGAATGAATCCCGAACTTCGCATCTTGGGATCCGGTGATGCGGGCAAAGGCTCATCCAAAGCCATCATTGCCCGAACCAACCTTGGCCTGCTGGTGAAAGCCATCGAAACCGTCATCGAAAAGAAGCAGGTGGACAAGATCTATTTCGAGGGCAACTTCAGTTCCTATACTGTATCGGGTGAAGGCGCTTCGCTGTTTGATGTGTTGAACCTGAGTAATGGGCGAAAACGGCAAGTCAGAGATCCGCTCATCCGGCAGATGCGTGATGTGGATGAGCTGGAAGATTATGTGAAGAAGACGGGTGATGTGCAGTTGGGCATCATGGTGGAGGTGGTGAATACATACGGCAACCGCCTGCCCAGCATCATCAAAAAGTTGCGCGACTACCAGGTACCCAATGACGAAAAAGAGAAGGCCGGACTGATCTTCTCCACTGTGCACCGCTGCAAAGGCATGGAGTACGATGCCGTAGAGCTGACCAACGACTTCATGACCCAGCGGGAACTGGAGCAGGTTTTCAAGGAGAGTGGAGAGGATGAATTGATGCGTGCAAGGCTCAACGAGGAAATCAATCTGCTGTACGTCGCCTGTACGAGGACAAGGGGAATACTCAGTATTCCCAAAGCCTTACTGCCCGAGGAATTCCCACCATCACCGAACATTCAGATTCTCGATCCGGAGGCGGATGAAGAGGAGGACGAAACACCGCAACCCCAGGTACGCAAGCGCGAAAATCGAGAGAAACCTCAGCAGCCGAAAAGCTATGATGTGGAGGAGTTGCGCACCCGCCATCATGGAGCCTATAGTCCCTGGACCCCCGAGCTGGATCAGGAACTCACGGTGATGTTTTGCGAAGGTGTCACCCTGCGCGAGCTGGCCTCCCGTTTCGGACGTACACAGGGCGCTATCCGATCGCGGATTAAGAAACTCGAGCTGGAAGAGTTGTACGGGTAGGGGTAGTTGAATAGCATTCTGAAGTTTTGCTTTTGTACTCAATTCAATGCTGCGTTATCCAAGGGGTTGTTGATCAGCCCCCGACAATTAACAGGTAACGCATATAAAATCACACTAGAATGTGATATTTTTGATAATAAGCGTGTCCGCCCAACAGTTAATTTAAAAACACATTATAGTGTGATTAATTTATGTTTTATCCCCCAAATCCGTATATTTACTTATAAAATCACATTATAGTGTTAGTTAATCAACTTGGAGAAGCCATAAGACGCCGTAGAAAGGAGCTGGGTATCACCCAACCCCATTTGGCGGATCTGGCCATGATCAGCACAAACACCCTGTATAAACTGGAGCGTGGGCAGGGAAATCCTTCTCTGGAGGTATTGGTCAAACTGGCAGAAGTGATGGGATTGGAGATCAGAATGGAGGTGAAGAAACTATCCTGAATGCATGCGAAGACTTGAAGTGTTCCGAAATGGGGCAAGAGCCGGTATATTGACCGAGGAGGATCGGCATCACTATGTATTCCGATACGATGACATCTATTTCGCCGACTCGCACTACGCTCCCATCAGTCTCACCCTTCCTAAAACACAACAAGAGTATCGCAGCGATTCCTTGTTTCCCTTTTTCTTTAACATGCTCAGTGAAGGGGTGAACCGGAACCTGCAATGCACGCAGCTTCGCATAGACCCTGAAGACCATTTTGGTTTATTGATGGTTATTGGAAAAACCGATACGGTCGGAGCGGTCACCCTTAGCGAAATGTTGTTATGAGCCTTCCTGATTTAGAAAATTGTCCAGGTACCCTTGCGGAGGGATTCAACACCTACAGTTCGGGTTGCCTAAAGGCGCTGTTTGACGGCAAAAAGGTGAATCATGTGCTCCCGTATGAAGCGCCTGGACTTAACGAAGATGTGTTTCAGCAGTTTGTAGAGAATCGAAAACGCATTTCATTATCGGGAGTGCAGGAGAAATTGAGCCTGGTCTTGGACAAGAACCGGCTACGGCTCACACGTGCAGGAGAACGGGGCTCCTACATTTTGAAACCGATACCGCGTGATTTAAAGCGTGTGGATCAGGTTCCAGCCAACGAACATTTGACCATGCAGATCGCCGCTCAGGTGTATGGCATCCGCACGGCTGCAAACGCCTTGGTTTTTTTCAAGAACGGCGATCCTGCATATATCACACGGCGATTCGATGTCAAACCGGACGGATCCAAATGGGGCGTGGAGGATTTCGCATCGTTATCAGGTAAGACAACAGAAAACGCAGGTCCTGATTTCAAATATGCAGGAAGCTATGAAGCGCTGGGTGCACTGATCAGGAAATTTGTTCTGGCCTGGCGTGTGGAGATTGAAAAGTATTTTGTGCAGGTCGTGTTCAATTACTTGTTTTCGAATGGCGACGCACACCTGAAGAACTTTTCATTGATGGAATCTTCCAGTGGCGACTACCTATTGAGTCCCGCCTATGACCTGATCTGCACCCGTTTGCATGTGGACGACACTGACTTTGCACTTGACCGGGGAATGTTCGAAGACGATTTCCGAAGTGAACGTTTCCGCATCAGCGGGCATCCTTCACGGGCGGATTTCGTAGAGCTTGCACATCGTATAGGGCTTGCCGAGAGCCGCATTGAAAAATTACTGCAGCTTTTTTTACATCGTCAAGACGAAGTAGATGCCCTAATCGGCCGGTCTTTTCTCAGCGATGAAGCCAAACGAGGCTATTTACATCATTACCACACCAAGCGGAACTTCTTGACGACTTGAGACAATTCCGAAAACCAGCACCAGGCGCTTGCTGATATAGCTTCCACGCCGGTCCGACTTTGGAATCAGACCCAGCGGTAATTTTTGTTCATCTTTTTATCCCTGAAGAACCTTCCAATTCATCGACAGTTTTGAAAAAGCAGGAGGAAGGCCTGTATTTGACTCCCCTCCTGTTGTTACATTCGCAAGAAATTCCACCATCAGTTTCTGAAAGATGAATACATCCATGAATCTCCGCTTTGTGTTGATAGCAATCCTGTTGGTTTACAGCGCCATCACTTCCTGCGAAAAAGAGATCGATACCACTCAGCAAACAGCCCACACCGCGACGGATTGCTTCACGGTGAACGTTGCTGAACGGACGGCCAACAGCGCCCTGTTGCAATGGACCTCCCCGACCTGCCTCCCCGAAGGCGAGCCGCTCAGCTATACGGTGTTCATCGACGAGGTGGAGGTTGCCAGCGG
>JAULUX010000166.1:0-1892 GCA_032111385.1 Bacteroidia bacterium | reverse complement strand
ATTCCGGCCATGGAATACACCAGCTTCATCCGGGAGGTACGTCCGTGACAAGTACGCATTACATCGGCAACGAGCTGGAACTGTTCAGCAAGGCCACACACTGGAAGTCGTACTATAGCCGCCTGCTCAAACCTTTCGTCGGTGGTGATGTGCTCGAAGCGGGTGCAGGGATCGGAGAAACGACACCTTGGTTCCTGAACAAACAAGTCAGCTCATGGACTTGCCTTGAACCTGATCCTGCACTGTGCAAGCGCATTCAGTCCAGGATCGAAAAGGGCGATCTACCCGGCAAATGCCGTATTGTCAACGGAACCACCGACGGGCTTCCTCAAACCGCTGCTTTCGATACGATCCTCTACATCGATGTCATCGAACACATCGAAGATGACCGTTCCGAACTTCAGCGGGCAGCCGGACTTCTCCGCAGCGGTGGGCATCTGGTGGTTCTGGTTCCCGCCCACAATTTCCTAAGAAGTCCGTTTGACGATGCCATCGGCCACTTCCGCCGGTATGACCGGAAGATGCTTCGATCGGCGGCACCGGAGAGCTTGCATCTCCAAAAAATGTCATATCTTGATAGTCTGGGTCTATTCGCCTCCCTGGCCAACAAGTTCCTGCTCCGCAATGCCATGCCAACAGCGCCACAGATAGCCTTTTGGGACAACGTCATCGTGCCTGCCTCCACGCTGACCGACAGGATCACCTTCCATCGTGTCGGGAAAACATTGATCGCCGTATGGAAAAAATAAGATCCACACCACGCCCGGTCCTTATCCTGCTGGGGGTGCTGGTTTTCACTGCCGGCGTAATCCTGTTACTCCGACTTGTCCTGTCCATTTCACACCTGGCCGAAACCGGTGGCGTTTCCGTCAATGTGGCATACGGCATCGTGCGCGTGCTGGAAGGCTTGCCACTTTACAGCAATCCGGAACTGCCTCCTTTCGCCATCATCCAGTACATGCCGTTGCACTACCGGCTTGTGGAATTACTGGCCTTGCTTTTCAACCTGGAAGGCAATCCCCATGCGATCGTCACCCTGAACCGTTTGGTTTGCCTCGCCATAGACCTCTCTTCGTGTTTCCTTCTCTGGAGGCTTTTTAATACACACTTCCAGACCGGAAAATTGTGGAGCAGCATCCTGACTTTGGTGCTTTTCACCTCCATCCCTGCGGTTGCCTATGCCAGGGTGGACAACCTCTATTTATTTTTCTTCATAGCCACGGTATCCGTGATGCTTAGAGCCCTGCATTCGCAAGACCGGGGTGAATCCGCCAAACACAATCTGTTCCTTGCGGCCGGGGCGCTTGCTGCCGGCTGCCTGCTCAGCAAGCAGACCGGACTATTTCTCATTTTCTTTTGCGGGGTCTATCTGCTCATCATCCGAAAAGACCTTCTTTCAACCCTTCGTTTTTCAGCCGGACTTATTCTCACCCTCCTGCTGGCCGGACCCTTATTGGTCCAATCGGGTTGGGAAGAATTGTACCTGAATGTGGTTAACGGCGTGCGTAACGGCACAAGTATCACCTGGTTCAAGGAAGTCATATTGAAAAACTTCTTCCTCAAGTATTCATTCCTTATCGCTGCCGGTCTACTTACCGGTTTCCAACTTCTGGCTAAGGAGGAAAAAAGCAAAGAGGGTTTGTTCATCGGGGTGGGTATAGCGTTTACTTTCTGCGTGGCGACGATGAGCGCTTTCAAAGCAGGATCTGGGACGAACTATTTTCTTGACTTCATTGTCCTGTTCCTGATGGGAGTTGCCTGGCTGAATCACCGGCAGCGGCTCACCTTGAATTCCCTGGCACCTTATGCAATTGCCCTGCTACCCTTTTACATGATCGCATCCGCCAATGACCGCGGATGGGGAGACTTGCCCGGCATGCGAACAGCCCGTA
>JAULUX010000165.1:0-4714 GCA_032111385.1 Bacteroidia bacterium | reverse complement strand
CTTCAACTCAATTTTCGACGGTTATTGCCAATCGATCGGTGTGGTTTCCATCGATCCGAACGACCCCGACAATACATATTGGGTGGGAACCGGCGAAACATGGACGCGCAACAGCGTGTCGGCCGGCGATGGTATCTACAAGACAACGGATGGCGGCAAGAACTGGTCGAAAATGGGTCTGGACAAAACAGACCGTATCGCTTCCATTCAAATTCATCCGAAGAATCCGAATGTGGTTTATGCCGCAGCCCTTGGCGCCTTATGGGGCGACAGCGATGAACGCGGTGTTTACAAAACCGAAGACGGTGGAAAGACATGGAACAAGGTCTTGTTTGTCAATAAGACAACCGGCTGCTCCGAATTGGTGATGGATCCTTCCAATCCCGACGTGCTTTACGCCGCTTTCTGGGAGTTTCGGCGTACGGCCTATTCGTTCAGTTCCGGAGGTGAATTCAGTGCTCTGTATAAATCAACGGATGGTGGGAAAACCTGGAACAAGATCCGGAACGGACTTCCTTCAGGCAAAATGGGACGCATAGCAGTAGCGCTTGCACCCTCGAATCCTTCTATAGTCTATGCCGTGATCGAGGCCGAGAAAAAAGAGGAGAAAGGCTTGTACCGCTCCGATGACGGCGGTTCAACGTGGAAATTCCTCAACGGGGATTTCGCACTGACAGTCCGTCCCTTTTATTTCTCACGCATCACTATCGATCCGAAGAACCCCGATATTATTGTGAAAGCCGGACTTTTCGGATCCATCAGCCGCGACGGAGGAAAAACATTCAAGAACCTGGGATCGATGCACCCCGACATCCACGATATCGCGTTTGATGCTTTTCATGCGGATAAACTGTTCGTGGCCACCGACGGTGGATTGTATCGATCCCTCGACGGAGGCTCGAGCATGGAGATGATCGAGAACCTACCCCTTAGCCAGTTTTACCACGTCAGCATCGATAACCGTGAGCCCTACCACGTTTATGGTGGATTGCAGGACAACGGCAGTTGGTTCGGTCCCTCGGCCAGTCCGGGTGGAGTTGAAGCCCGCGATTGGGAAGTCGTAGGCATGGGTGATGGTTTTCGCGTTTACCCCCACCCCACCAATCCCAATGTGGTGTATTCGGAAATGCAGGGGGCGGAAGGCATGTGGCGCTTCGATGTCAAGAAGCAGGATATAAAAGTGATCAAGCCTTACCCAGTTTCAGGCGACCCCAAATTGCGGTTCAACTGGAATACGGCCATCACAACCAGCAAGCATCATCCCAACAGGCTATATGTCGGGAGTCAATTCCTACATATGTCGGAGGACAGGGGCGATAGCTGGAACAAGCTCTCACCGGACCTAACCACCAACGACAAGGCTAAGCAGAACCAGGAGGCTTCCGGAGGATTGTCGGCCGACAATTCCGGAGCGGAAAACCACTGCACCATCTTCACCATTGCCGAATCCCCGTTGACTGACCAGGTGATATGGGTGGGTACTGATGATGGAAACGTACAAGTAACACAGGATGGTGGAAAAACCTGGGCCAACGTGGCCAAGAATGTTGTGGGAATTCCTGCCGGAACCTGGTGTTACCATATCGAAGCCAGCATGCACGGAAAAGGAACCGCCTACGCCGTATTCGACGGGCACACCCGCAATGATTATACGCCTTACGTTTACAAGACAACCAACTTTGGAAAAACCTGGATATCGATCACCACGGCCGACATCACCACATTCGTTCGGAACATCCAGGAAGATTTTGTCAATCCAGATCTACTTTTCATTGGGTCAGAGAACGGATTATATATAACTCTGAATGGAGGAAAAAGCTGGTCGGTCTTCACCAATAATTTCCCCAGAGCCGCTGTACACTACCTCGAATTGCATCCAACGAAAAACTCCCTGATAGCCGCAACACACGGCCGCGGGATCATTGTGATCGACGACATCGGTCCGCTTCGGAAAATCGACTCTACCTTACTGAAGACGAACCTGACTTTCGTCGAATCAAAGCCTTTCATAATAGATGAGAAAAGCGATTTCGGAGGAACAGCTCTTTCAAACCAATTCGTTGGCGACAATCCTACCCGGAGTGCTCAACTCCGTTATTTCCTCCCCAAGCGCCATACCTTCGGGAAGATGACTGCCGAGATCGTTGATCTGCAGGGTAATCAAGTCTGCAAGTTGGAAGCGGGCAAACTAAAAGGGATCAACACGATTGAATGGGGATTCAACGCAACGGCACCGAAGGTTGCTAAAGGGAAGTCGCTTTCGTTTGCAGGAGCCCCCACTGTGCAGGCGGGCAAGTACAAGCTGCGCATCAACAAAGGAAACGAAGTTTTCGAACAGGAGATCGAAGTCCGTTACGACCCCTCATCCAGTTTCACACTTGAAGAACGAGCCAAGCAACAACGCGTCACGAAGGAATTATACGACTTCATCCAGGAGCTGGCTTATTTCGTTTACAAGATCGACCAGTGGGACACCTGCCTTGCCGACTACCAGGTAAAAAACAGTGCAGCCAATAAAACCCTGTTGAAGCTCAACACCGAACTGGATGCACTCCGCGACAAACTTGTTGTCACCACCGGCGACAATTACGTTGGTACCGCCGAAGACCGCCTGCGCGAGAAACTAAATGACATCTACGGTACCGTGGCTTCTTACAACGGTGCGCCTTCTGTCACCCAGCTTGACAACATTGCTTCACTTCGAAAAGATTTCGAAGATGCTAAAAACGAATTCGCGAGGATAGAAAACGGAAACATCGCGGCATTTCTCAAATTGCTGGAGAAGACAACTACTGTTATCAAGCCGGATATCACAGAATTTGATGCGTTTTTGAAGCTCTGAAGTTCAGATTGATTCAACGCGAGCAGCAGCTGTTGTTTTTACTCAGCTGCTGCTTGTGTTTTGGGCCACTTTCTAAATCCGGTTTAAATTGTTGAATGGAATTTGATGTGAAATTTAGCTGTTGTAAGCTGTAGTACACAGTGATTATTTTGTTTGTCACAGTGCTGAAAATTGATATATGTTGAAGCCAGCGTGCCTGGGATCGGGTCCCGGGTTGCGCTAAATATGCGAAAATACAGTTTGTGTGGCTTTCCTTTTTAGGCTGGCGGTCTGGATGGGATTGGCAACGCCCGTCCCTTTTTATTCGACATAGTGGACCAAAACAGTGCTCCGACCATGGAGGAGAAGCCTAGAGTGATATAAACACAAGCCCCAATTAATGAGTCTCCCCAAGACCCCTTCATTCTAATACAATAAACTTAACTTTGAACAAAAGCTGTCCTAATCAAGTCGACTACCGGAGTGAACTTGCCCTGTGGCTGCTGAAATACATCCTGCATGGCTTACTGATCCACGAACACAGAGCTGCTCCATTTCGTTTGGAATTATTATTTTGGACATCTTACATACAATTGTAAAAGTCGGTTGAATGAGGTCGAAGCTAAAAAATTACATTTTCTGTGTTCTGGGATGGACATCGGCCAATTTACTTTTCATGCTGATCCGGTTCGTGGGCCTCGATACCGTACCTGCGTTCGTTTCATTGGACTACAACTCTTTTGACCACGAGGTGTTTTTCTACAAGGCCGTTGTTTTAGGAATCTTGTTGGGTTCTCTTTTTTATCTCGTCAGTCTTGCACTTGATACTGCCCCCATCCGCAGACGACCTTATTGGGTATCCATCGTTTTGCAACTCATAGTCAGTTTATTCAGTGTGACACTTGTTTTAATCGGATTGAAAACATGGGAAATCATCCATCTTCATAAGGTGTTCACCCTGGCAGAATTCGTATCGAGAATCCTTACTATAAATTTTCTTGTCTTGCTTACTTACTATTTGGTGGTGAGCTTAATCATGGTGATGACCAACCAGATCGACCGGAAGTTCGGTCCCGGTAATTTGCGCAAACTCATCCTGGGTGTATTCTACCATCCTCGTTCCATTGAACATATTTTCATGTTCCTGGATTTGAAGGATTCCACCTCACATGCAGAGCGTCTTGGGCATATCAAGTTCGGCAACCTGATTCAGGACTGTTTCATGGACATGTCGGTCGTGAGTGATTTTGGTGCTTCGTTTTACCAGTATGTGGGCGACGAGGCCATCCTCTATTGGGAAGTTGCTGATGGCATGAAAAATGCAAACTGTTTACAGGCCTACTTCGCATTCAACCACAAGTTGGATGCGAGGAAAGATTATTATCAGGAACGTTACGGTATGATACCTGAATTCAAGGCCGGTGCGAATATTGGAATGGCTACCGTTATGGAAGTGGGGGAGATTAAACGTGAGATCGCATATTTGGGCGATGTGCTGAATACGGCTGCGCGTATTCAGGGAATGTGTAAAGTTTACAAGGAGAACCTGCTGATTTCCGAATGGCTTTTTAACCGTTTGAAATTCGCCTCTGAATTTTTAGAAATCCTACCTGTAGGTACTGTAGAGTTACGAGGACGCACAGACGCCGTGCGGCTGTTCAGAGTCCGGGAGAAATCTGCGAACCATTCTACCTAAAGTCCTGCATTGGTCGCGAAAATTAGGACAGGAAAAGAAAATCCCCCTGAGTTCTTGTTCCGATGAATGACCTCACTGCTAAACTGGATAAAACAAAGTTTGACCAATTTTTAGGGGTCAATTTGCGCCGGAATCCTAAAATTCTTTAGACAAATAAACCCACTTTTAGGGGGGGGGCAATTGTAAAATCCGCCAAA
>JAULUX010000164.1:0-3888 GCA_032111385.1 Bacteroidia bacterium | reverse complement strand
TAGATAAGCAGAGTGACACAGAGTGCGACGATTTGCGAACGGTCTTGCTGGTACACCAGGAAATAGCCCGAACTAACGACAAGGGATAGCAGATGCCGGATACTGTTGTCCTGGAAAAAACGGATTGCTGAAAAAATGATGAGCGCAGAGGCGACATTTGCAGGGAATTCATAATGCCAGCCTTTGTTCGAGCTGTATTCCACGAACTCGGTGTTGCTGAATTTCAGGGGGTCGATGAAGACATTGAAATAGAGCATTGCTCCCATCATGATGTAGAGTGACAGAATGAACCAATCGTAAATCTGTTCGATACGTACCCACCCTTTTTTTAGAGCCACAACGATGAGAAATCCGGAGTAGATGATGTAAAAAGACCGCTGTGCACCGATGCCTAACAGGAATGGTTGTCCGAAAATCTGTTGGGCTTGCTTTGCTGAGATGAAAGGCAGTATCGAAAGGATGAAGAAGAACACATGCAGGTAATTGAACCGCGTCTTGCGGGCGGCCTGGATGACATCGATGGCCAGGATGAGCAGACTCAAGGCGATCACAACTATGAAAAGCACCTCGAAGATCTTGATCGGATATCGGGCCAAAACACGGAATGAAAGGATGAAGAACAGCACCCATGCGGCCGGTATGAAGAAGTTTTTAATGGACAGGGAGAAGAGCCGCGGTGCTTCCATTCAACTCATGGTTTCGGTAGGTTGGAGAGCGCTCTTTTTCTTCCAGCATTCCAGGTCAAGTCCCGTCAGTACGCTCAATGATTCGGTCATTGGTTCGTAGTGCCTAGCCAGTTCAAGTTGTAGGTCGACCGGAAAGGTGGGCAGCCCTCTTCTTGAAAAGAGGAGGGATTTTAAGCCCTCACGTAAACCGTCCGATAGTAGTGCCCGGAGTGATTTCCGTATTCCCTGATGGCGGTACAGCCAGCGCAGGAGTCTTGTTTTCGCTAATCCAGAAACATTTTCCAAAGGAAGTTCCTGCTGTATGGAAGATGCGTCGAGTCCGAGAAATCCGGCGATTCTCGACATTACCGTATCAGGATATAAGCACAGGTCTTCATGCAAAATGATCAGGATTTGCTCTCTTGGAAAAACATCCAGATACTTTTTCAATTGAGGTGCGTAATGGCTGACTTGAAAGTACTGCTGATAGTGCTTGCCGGTTTCGGGGTCTGAAACTCCGTTCCTCCAAATGGTTTCAATCGGCTTCTTTACTAGTCCGAGTGCGAAATCCATGCAGTAGTGTGAATATGCTCTTCGAACCGGTTCACGCAGGCATATCAGGATCTTGGCTTGGGGATTATAGTCATGTATTCGCTTTGCAACTGATGGGTAGTACAGGTAGGAAACACTTGCTTCACCAAATAGGCGGGTGGAAGGTCGTGCATGAAACAGCCGTTGGTATTCCTCTTCCGTACGAACGTTGTGCTTTTTGTAGTAAAGCCCGTTTTCCTCGATTTCCTCGTGGCTGAAAAAATTCGGCTCCTTCACGCTGCACATGCAGACCTCCTGCCTTCCGGAGAGGTATTCATGCAAGGCCGATGTTCCTGCCTTGGCTGTACCAACGATGAAAAAGTCTGTCCGCATGTTTATTCAGTTCACCGTATTGTTCATCCAGTGTCGTAGGTCCCGCTGGATCAATCTCTCGAGTTGAATGATGTCTTCCCGGTATCGGGCTGTCATCCACTCTTTGTCTTCGGGGCGAAATAAAGGCTTTTCCGCCTTAAAGAAAAGTGATTTGACGGCTTCCTGACGGCTGGTGGGTAATAGCCGGAATAGTTTTCGCTTCAGCCCGGTCTGGGTGATCATTTTTATAAATCCGGGTGCACGTGGCACTCTGGCTTCGTTATGCGTGTCGGCCGTGTCCAGGTCTACTTGCGTATCGACCTGTAGGAAGTGGAAAAGGTCATTCAAAAGACGTTGCCTGTCTCGTTTCAAATCATCGAACAGTAGGATTTTCACCTGTTCTTCCGGAAAGATAGTGAGGAAGCGTTTGACCTGGTCATGGTACAATCCGAGTTCAGTATACAGGTGGGAAATGCCCCATCCATGTGTCGGCTTTGCATCATCATACTCGATTTCCTCACGAAAAGTGCGTGTGGTACGTCCATCGCGTAGGTTGGCCTGGTAGTGCGAAAAAGCGCGCTCAGCAGGCTGACGAAGAATGATGACTATCCGTGCTTCGGGTAGAGTGATCCTGATGTTGTGTGCTGCTAAACGGGAATAGAGGTAGGAGTTACTGATCTCTCCTATGGCTTTTTTCTGGTTAGCAAAACGAAACAACATGCGATAGTCTTCCGGGTCACGGACGTATGCACCCCATTGCTCCTGTTTCATGTCTCCGCGCACGTACGAGGGGATGTCCAGGTTCTTGCTCTTTTCGTACCGTTTGTACTCCGGGCTGAAATTGTTTGGGTCTATATCGGTGGAGAAGTGGTTCGGCTCCTTGATGGGGCTCATGTATACCTGCGGATGCTGCTTCAGGTAATGGTATAGCGAAGTCGTTCCGCACTTCGCCGCCCCGGCAATAAAAAAATTGGGCATCAAACCCCTTTGTCCTTCATCCATACACTCAGGTCTTTTCCCGTCAACGCTGAAAGCAGGGTCAGGTCGTCTGCGTACAAACGCTTCAGCCTGCTTTCTGTTTCTTTACTCATCTTTTCCGCTTTGTCTTTGCTTTTGAATAACAGGTTTTTAAAGAATGATTTGATAGCCCGACTGCGGATGGCCCGGCGTACCTTGACCCTAAGATAGTCAATTCGGATGAGGCGACGCACGATGCTGTTGCGGGGAAGACTGGAAACATTCGCCTCGCGGTCGTTTTGGAAGGTGAATGGTGCGATGTCAAGAAATTCGCACACCTTGTTCAGAGTCGCTTGTGGTTGTCCCCTTAACTCATCACTCAGCAGAAACAATATTTGGTTTCGGGGGAATTGATCCAGATAACGTCGAACCTGTTCGGCATAATACCCCAACTCGAGGTAAAGGGATGCACTGCCCCAATTTTTAACCGGTCGTTTACGGTCCTCCTCGAGCGCTTGCTCGAAAGAGCCGGTGGTGATGGCCATCCTCTGGTCCATCTGGTAATGCGAAAAAGCCCTGTCAACAGGGTCGCGTAATAGGATGATGATCCTTGCGTCGGGATTGAATTCATGGATTTCTGCAGCCGCTGTTTTTGAAAAGAGGTAAGAGGCACTGGCCTCTCCTATGGCCTTTTGGTCCTTGGCAAAGCGGAACAACCTCAGGTATTGCTCCCTGTCGGTGACAAAGGCCCTGTGCATCGGAACTCGCATGTCGCCCTCGATGTATTTTCCCACCTCTAAAAGCTGAAGTCGTTTTCGGGTCTCAGGCCGCAGATCTTCAATCCGGATGTCGATGGAGAAGTGATTCGGTTCCTTGATGGGACTGAGGTGAACATCGGGATGCTGAGACAAGTATTGATAAAGGGCGGTTGTTCCGCATTTCGCGGCTCCCACAATGAAAAAATTAGGAGAAGGAGGTGTTTTGTTCATCCGCTATTTCTGTTCGACCTGCTTCTACTTCGATGTTGTTTTTTTAAATAATCCACTTCCCGGGATATGGAGGGTGTTGATGTGGAGTTTGCGGTGCACAAGCAGAGTTGCTGCCAGATTTTGAAGAGCCTTGGTTGCAGACGATGAAATTGCAGCACCAAGTATGCCGAGCAGGGGAACCAGGACCAGGTTCATGATCACACACAAAGCAGATGCATAAAGGATGATGCGGTTGTACTGCTGATGGTAGCCGGTCATTTGCAGCAAGATCCCAACCGAGCCTGTCCAGGCATTGATGAAGTTTCCGACGACGAGAATACGGACGCAGTCCGCTGCAGATGTGAATTCCGGTCCGAAGAAAGAAAGGATCCATT
>JAULUX010000163.1:0-3918 GCA_032111385.1 Bacteroidia bacterium | reverse complement strand
TCCTTCCGCATCGAGTTTGCTCATGTTGCTGCGGTGAATTTCTTCAAACACTTCAACAATCTTGTGCTGCAAGCCGTGGGCGATGATCGTGCCGCACAGGATGTAAAGCTTGTCGCCTAACGCGTCTGCCACTTGCACAAGGTCGTTGTTCATCGCGGCTTCCAGGTATTCATCATTCTCCTCTGCCATGAGTCGGTGGCGGAGGGCGATGGTCTGCTCACCGATATCGGCCTTTGGGATTTCGTGGAATCCCAATCCGAAGGTATCGTGGAAATTTTCAACGGATTTCAGAATGTGTTTGAAGTCGGACATCGGTTGAGATGATTACCTCACGAATGTACGAATCGACAGTCAATGTGAAACCGTGGGCGGTGCCGGTACTTAGGAATGGGAAGGGTCAGCGGAGCTGCATCTTCATCTTGATGCGCATCAGATCCTTACGAACATCAAGTACAAATTCCTCAGAAAATGAAAGCAGTATGGCTTGTGTGTATTGCTCCACGGCTTCCGACCACCGCATCTCTTTCTCGTAAACCTGACCCATCAGGCGATGAATCCGGTCTTTTTCGATGCCTTTCACTTCCAGGGCACGATTTAGTACGGCCACCGTTTCAGTGTGCTTTTCCAACCGCATCAGGAGCTCAGCATAGTCAAGGTACAAAGGAGCATAGGTAGGGGAATTTCGCATGGCAAGTCGGAAGGATGATTCCGCACCTTCCAGGTCCTCGAGATGTCGTAATTGCACATGTCCGAAAAGGGCCCGGGCTTTTCCATCTTCCGGGTCGATTCCTATCATCAGGTGCAACTCGGTCAGGCAATCGGCTATCCGACCCTGTTGAAGGAGTTGTCTGATCTGAAGATGCTGTTGATCCCGGTTTGTTGACATGATTCGAAAGCCCAAGGCCCACCAGGCCGTATGTAAAAATCGGGTCGGATTCGCCTCGTCCAATCCCGAAGGTGGTAAAAAGACTTCAGATCAGGGTGAAAATCGCCATCGGTGAGGTGAATTGCCCCCGAGGATATCTTCGAGCCGGGGATGTACGGCATTTAGTTCAGGTGCATCCTCCGATCATCAGGCCGGGCTAACGGATGCGCTATCGCCCGATTTCCAGGATTCCGCCAAGCAGCAAAGAAAAGCGAAGAAGGTTACCCCTGCCTGTGTCTCCAATGTATCCTCGGTCAGGAAAGAGCAGGCGACGATCATCAGGAATACCACTTGCAACAGTTGTCTTTTTCGAAATCCACGAATCAGTAGGTAGGAAAGCATGATAAACAACCAGGCCATAGCACCAACCCCATTGGCGACTCCCAAGCTCAAATATTGGTTGTGCGCCCTTAGCCGCCATTCATGGTCCAGTGTGCTTCCGATCCGATCATAGGCTTCTGCGTAGGCTACGGGGAGGTCACCGGTACCGACGCCGGTCCAGGGCTGGTGTCGGATAAGATACAACGCTGCGCGCTGGTATTCGAGCCGCTGCGCGAAGGTATGTCCTTGTGCAAATCCGGTATAGTGGTAGGTACGGTATTCACGGGCAAGTTCCTTCACTCGTAGCAAGACCCCCGTTTTGGCTTTCGCATGCAATGGGGTGGCGTATCCTTGCTCGATTTCATGAATTTGACTTGCTGTCAAAGCGTTCACACCCGCTGCATCCTTGCTATAGCCCAGATAGGTCAAATAGCGCATCAGCGTGGCCAGTGGAAAACGACCCGAAGAATCGGATTTCTCCAAGGGGATTTTACTGCGTAGCGTCCATGCCGAATCCAACTCTTTCTCGCTGTATTCTGTCCATACGAAGCGACCATTCTCGATTTCGATCTGATCAATGTCATTGCGATAAGGAGATCCGAGCACAGAGGAGGTTTTAAGGGTCTGCGGATCGGGCTTTTCAGGTTTCAGTGAATCGATCGCTATGTAACGGACAAGCATCACGCCCGACAATCCTCCCACCAGTACGATTAAAAGCATTGAGATCCTAACTGTCGTTTTATCACTACGAAGAACCTGGACTCCGGCACCGACCAAAATGATGAAGGCAAGGATCGTTAAACCGGTGAGGGATTGAAGCAGTACGAGATAAAACAGGAACCAAAGTATGATGACTATCTGCAACACTCGCAGTCCCGTTCGGGGATTCCTCAACGGCACCAATACGATGGCTGCGATCGAGAATACCAACAATAGGCTTAGTCGGATATGAGAGATGAAGGGGCTCAACGACCTGAAATCATGAAGCGGCACTTCACCGATCAGCACACGCACGATTCCGATCGATGTGGCCGCCAGCACACCTGCGAGAAGTGTACGAAGGCAGATCCCCTTGAAACGGACATCCATCCCCGGGCCCGCTACAAGCAAAAAGGGCAATAGTAGTATTGGCAATTTGATCCGAAGATCGTGCAGGCCCCAATCCACGTTGCTGGTATTCCAAAGCCCCACAAGCTGGATTAAATAAAGCGTAGCCGGAAAGATGAATACAGGATTTCTGATGGTCTGCAACGTCCTTGACCTTAGGTTTGCCGCCAAAAGCCAACCCCCTGCCATCAGGAATTGCCCCAGACTCATCCCGAAATTCGATAGGGGAAGCGAGAAAGCCGTCAGCAGGGCACCCGCCTGAAAGGCACGTGTTCCGAAGAGATGAATGGATGAACGCTCCAGGGGAATGGGTTCAAGGGTTAAGCCGGGGAAACGGATTCAAGCGTACACTTAGTGCGCTTGTTGAAAAATTCAGGGGGTGTAGTTGCGCTGCAGGATGGATTTGAAGGTCTGCGGCTCGAGAATAGCCTTGCAGGCAAGCAGAATGTCTGGATCGTCGTCGAATGCCGATTCGATCCGGCCGTTCTGATAATGGAATCGCGAAACGATCTCGTTTTCGAGCAGTAGCGCGACTTCTTCACGGTGGATGCGCAGGTCGGTACCACGGTCATGGGAGAGTGCTTTCTCCACTTGTTCATAACGGGCACGGATATGGTCAAAGTACTTCTCCTTTATTGCGGATTCCTTCAGCCGTGCAAGTTGCTTTTCGGAGTCGGTGGTGTAATCGTAAGACTTGTCAGATTGCCAGCGGATGAAATCCTCGTACAGGGCTTCGTCGACATGGAAGCTGCGTGCATTGCCGATAGAAGCGGTTTTGAACCGGTACTGCGTCGCATAGTCGAACAGGACATAGTTGGTGACCAAAGCTTGCGAGAGGCTGCTGGCGTTTGCCTGGTTGGTCACGTGGTCGGGGAGGATGCCACCGCCATCGTACACCTTCCTTCCCGATTTGGTCTTGAATTCGGAGATCAGGGAATCGGGGACTTTGCCGACGCTGCCATCGGCATTGCGCTGGCTGTAGTCGATGGTCTGTATGCAACGTCCGCTGGGAATGTAGTATTTCGCCGTCGTGATCTTCAGCTGTGCGTTGTAGGTTAATGGTCTGGTGGTCTGTACAAGGCCTTTTCCAAAAGTGCGTTGGCCTATGACGATGGCACGGTCCAGGTCTTGAAGTGCTCCGGAAACGATTTCTGCAGCAGAGGCCGAAGAGCTGTTGACGAGCACCACCAGCGGTGTTTGCGTATCGGTGGCGGGAGAAACGGTTCTGTAACTCTTGTCCCATTCTTTCACGCGTCCGCGTGTGCTCACCACTTCCTGCCCTTTATCAACGAATACATTCACGATATCGACGGCCTCGTTGAGGAGTCCTCCGGGATTGCCGCGAAGGTCCAGAACGATGCCTTTCACTTTCTTTTTCTGAACCAGATCCTCCGTGGCCGCTTTCACTTCGCGTGCAGCGTGGTCGGTGAATCCGCTCAGGCGGATGTATCCGATACCGGGATCAATAATACCGTAGTAGGGGACGTTCGGAATGGTGATTTCTTGTCGGCGCAGGGATTTCTTCAACGGTTTGGTTTCACCGGGGCGCTCGATAGTCAGCACTA
>JAULUX010000162.1:0-4034 GCA_032111385.1 Bacteroidia bacterium | reverse complement strand
CTGGCCATGGCATTGAGTGCATCCGAACCCAAAGTGACCGTCACCAGGAAACCCAGAAGCACATAGATCAGGATGATTGAAACGGAATAGATGATGGCGTTGGCGACCCCTTTTTTGCGCGTGGGACTTCTTTTGGTAAAAAAGCTGACCGTGAGGGGAATCATCGGGAATACGCATGGGGTCAACAAAGCCAGCATTCCACCGATCATACCGGCGATGAAAATCCCCCAGAAAGACTTGTCTTCCTCCAGCTCCGCGGATCCATCTCCGCAGGAAGGCTCGAGTCCGGTGAGGTCCCCGCTGGGTTCGTTCGTGCCCTGGGCAGGCGTATTGTCCGGGAGAACAACCGATCCACTTGTCGAATCAGCAGGTGCGGGAACCACAGGCTTCACTTCTTCGGGAGCAGGCTCGGGCGGTGCCTCTCCCGACACCCCCTTCACCGGCAAGGTGAATTCCACCTCTTCCGGAGGCAGGCACATCTCGTCGTTGCAAACCATGAATTCGAGGGTGCCTTTGACCTCGAAAGCAGCATCTGTATTCAGTTTGATCTTTTGCCGGAAAATGGCCTCTTCGCCGAAGTACTTCACCTTCATGTCGAAATTGGCATCGTAAACCTCCTCGGACGAGGGCTCGGTGGTTTTACCGTCCAAGCTGAAGCGATTGTCGGGCTTGATTGAAAATGTGGTGGGTATAGGCCCACCAGCAGGTATGTTTTGCGAATAGAGGTGCCAGCCCTTATCGATCTTCGCTTTGAACACCAACACCGCCGTCTTTTCCTTCTGCTCAATGCTGAAACTCCACTTGACCGGTCGCTGAATCTGGGCGGTGGCCCAACCCGGAAGGAGCATCACCAGCATCAACCACAATGCTGAAAACGTTGGTCTGTTCATCATAAGACAGTTTTTAAGGCGGACCCCAAAGATAGCCAATCGTGAAAAGAGGTGTCCTCACCTATCGTGGCTGATTATCAGCCCTGGCGCTCTTCACGGAGAAAAAAGTGCGATTCTCCCCGACCGGCATCATCGAATGTGACCGGATCCCTGCTCCAATGTGTAAAGAAATAACTCAGCAGGGCGAAATCACCCGAACACCCTGCAATATGCATGAACAATGCGCCGCAGAGCCAGGGAACCCAGGCTGAAGGCAGAAGAACAATCAGAAGCACCAGCATGGTATTGATAACGACGAATGGGGCAAGAGCGAGCAAAACAAAGGGATGTTTCCTGGTTACAAAACGGTCGGCGATCGCATAAAATACAAATTGCCTCCAAATTACTCTGTAATCCACCCGATGTGCCCCGGCCAGCCTGTACCCCAAACCGTGCAACAATTCATGCAATGGGATCAAGGCCGCAAAGCATGCCATTCCGGCAAAGAAAAAAAGTAAAAACTGCAACGGCTGTCCGCTGGACGACCAATACCAGACCGCCCAGCACAATGAAGCTGTCTGCGCTATCCAAAATGTCAAAACAACCGGATTTCGCTGAAAAAAATAGCGCCGGACGAATGAAACGATGGAGCCGTGATTGAATCCCTCATGCCAGAGATAGCCCTGCTCTTCCAGTGAATGGCGTATATCGTCAACCGTTGGTGACATTTCAGGCAACCGGTTGCATGGAATCGAATCGCAGTCGGTGATGGATGAAAATCAATGTACCAAACAGCAGGAAGCCCAGTGCCTGATGCGTGACACCCATCCATACCGGTACCTGCAATACGAGCGTAAGAATTCCAAGAACAACTTGCGCGATAATTCCCGCCATCAAGATCCATAAACCGTTCCTTTGCGGGGGTTGCAAGGCAGGATCACGAAGTCCCCTGACCACAAACCAGGAGATCCAGGCAAAAAGCAGGTAGGCAAGTATCCGATGAATGAACTGGATGGAAGCCAGGTTGTTCACCAAACTGCTCCAACCGTCCTTTTCGAAGGCGAATGGAATGGATTCCGGTATCCATTCCCCACCCATGTCGGGCCAGGTATTGTAAGTCCAACCGGCCTTGGTACCGGCCACGAAAGCACCGTACACTATTTGAACCAGCAACAGAAGAATGAGCAGGGATGTTTGCTTTTGAAGGGGTCGCAAACTACCATTACTAACTACACGGTTAGGATACAGTTGCCCCAGTGCTACTCTGAAAATATACCCGAATGTGATAAAGGCGAAGGTGAGATGGATGGCCAGGCGAAAATGACTGACCCGTACATTCTGGGTAAGACCGCTGGAGACCATATACCAACCCAGGAAACCCTGAATACCCCCCAGCACAAACATGAATAACAGCTTGGGCATCAATTCTCTTGATATAGCCTTTCGCATCAGGAAATAGACCAGCCCGACTACGAAGACAAGTCCGACCATTCGACCGAACAGCCGGTGGATGTACTCCCAGAAGTAAATGAATTTGAAATCCGACAGCGAAAAGTGGGCGTTCAGCCGGCTGTACTGGGGAATCTGCTTGTACTTATCGAACTCTTCGATCCATTGTGCCTCATTCAGCGGAGGAATCGTTCCGGTGATCACATTCCATTCAGTGATGGACAAGCCGGATCCGGTGAGACGTGTGATACCTCCCACCACCACCATGCCGAACACCAGGAAACAACCGGAGAAGAGCCACAGGATAAGCTGCCTGCGCAGGTGAGGTGCATGAGGGGATGAGGCTGCGTTCATAGCTGCTGTTTCATGACGAGTTGAGCCGTGGTCCTGCTGCGTTGCTCGAGCAACACCTCACGGCCATGGGTTACCGTATCGATGGTCGATGGGTAGTAGTAACGGATCGTGTACAACTGGAGACCGGTGTTGTACCGCACCCGGAAATCGGCCCGAAGTCGTTCGATTAGCAAGGGTGTTTTCACCGGATGCTCATCAGCGCAGACGGAAAATGAAATGGCCGAATTCTGCATCAGATTCATCTTCACCCCCAGTTCCGCAAAGACCCCGAAGATGCGGCTGAGGTTTTCCTCGGCGATGAAGGAGAAGTCCTTGGCGGAGATCGAAATCAGGACCTGATCGCTTTTGAATATATAGGAGGGCACCTGGGGTTTGGTTTGAAGGTCCTTGCCAACCACGGTTCCCTTGCCTTGTGGCTGGAGAAAGGACTTCACCCAAAGCGGAATGCCTTTGTTTTCGAGTGGTTTTATCGTTTTGGGATGAATCACGGATGCACCATAGTAAGCCAGTTCAATGGCATCCTGATAACTCAGTTGCTCAAGTTTTTGAGCCTCAGCAAAAAACTTGGGGTCGGCATTCAGGACTCCGGGTACGTCCTTCCAGATGGTGACGGACTCGGCATCCAGTACATGAGCGAGAATAGCTGCCGTGTAATCCGACCCTTCACGGCCCAGGGTGGTGCTGAAATTCTCGCTGGTGGAGGCGATGAATCCCTGTGCAACAACACAACTCATGTCATCCTGAAGTTGGCCGGAAAGCACGTTTTTACATCGGATGGTAGTCTGTTCCCAGTCCACCTTGCCTTCACGATACGTATTGTCGGTGAGGATACAGTCCCGAACATCAACCCACCTGTTTGAAACGCCCTGTTCGGCAAGGTAGTCGGAGATGATCCGTGATGACATCAATTCACCCATCGATACGATCTGGTCATAAACGAAATCGGTTGAGCGAGGCTCCTCCTCCAGCACCCATTCAATTTCGACAAAGAGATTGGCGATACGGTCGTAAACAGGGTGACTCCTGTCATCAAACAAGGCATGAAGGATATCGGAATGATAGGCACGAACCTCGGCCAAGAGAGCGTAGGCATCCCCCGACTTGTTGCAATGGGCCTCCACCACACGTTCCAGCGCATTGGTGGTTTTTCCCATGGCAGATACGACCACCAGCACCGGAACGGCCTGTCGTTCGCGGAGGATCTCTGCCACATTGCGCACCGCCGATGCATCTCTCACCGATGCCCCTCCGAACTTATAAACGATCATTTGTTCTGCAATTCTGAATTGTCATTCACATACCTGAGCTGCCGGATGAGGACAACGCCCTTAGCGCATCGTGGTCAAGTTTGCAATTGATCCA
>JAULUX010000161.1:0-13188 GCA_032111385.1 Bacteroidia bacterium | reverse complement strand
ACTTGATTCTGAGAATGCTGTGCGGATATCGTCCATCCATCCGCTTACGTGAATGGAGGAACTCTCCAGATTTCGGATTTGTCTTGCCGGTTCTGCACCCGCGATCAGCAGATTGGCTTCGGGCATCGATCTGCGGAGGATAGGCATGATTCTTTTTGCGGTGAAAAGTGCGCTGGCGATGTTGGGAGGATACGCCATGTGTCCGTTGAACATGACAGTGTATTTCCTTGTCGATTGTATCGGGTGGAAATACGATAAGTCAACACCGTTAGGGACGATGTCGATACTGTCTTTTCCGGCTAAAGGCATGCATTCTCTGTCTTGTCCGGAAATGATGAAATGGGCACTGAATTCGTGGAATACCTTCTGCTCATAGTCCGCCACCGCCGTCGCTTCGCGGCGCACAAAAGGCTTCAGCCAAAGTGACGCCGTAGCATACATTCGTTCCATGCCCTTCGAGAACGCGTCCATGTAATCAATGACCCTGACCTTTGCAGGTATGCGGCGGGCATACTCTGCCATACGGATCAGGTGACAAAAAACAATTTCGGGAGTTGTCTCCTGTACAACCTTTTCAAGTTCTCTGAAGCTTTTGGCCGACTGGAAATAGGCGACCTGATAGGGTAGTTTGCGCAACACCAAAAGGTTTATGGCGGATTGCAACTTGGGGATGACCGAACAGTGGATCGAATGGCAATAGGGCGAAAGGGCGTTGCGCTGGGCTGCTGTGATTTGCTCAGGAGAGATGGCGAAAAGTACGATTTCGAAGCGCTGACTTAATTCCCGGATGAGATGGTAGGCCCGCAACTTATCTCCTTTTTCAAGTGGAAAAGGAAAGCGTGATGTCAGAAAGAGCAGGCGCTTCTTGGGAGGAGTCATTCGGAAATGTAAAAATAGTCACATCCTTCAATCTTCCTTTGCCTTTGCGGTTTAAGCCCCGGGTTCACCCCATGGCTATTTTTAAATGCCTAAGTTTGGATCATGCATGAGATGTTACATCATTTCCGCCACAAGGTGAAGATTCAGGTGCGTTTCAAGGATCTTGATTCCATGGGGCATGTGAACAACGCCAATCATCTGACTTATTTCGAATTGGCCAGGGTTTCCTATTTCCATGAGGTGGTCAGAGAGCAGGTGGACTGGCACCGCCAGGGTATCATTCTGGCCCGTATGGAGATCGACTATAAAAGCCCTATTTTACTAGACGACGATTTATGGGTTCATGTGCGTGTCTCTGCACTTGGTCGTACCAGCTTTACAATGGAGTATTTCATCGTATCGAACCGACCTGAAGGTTCAGTGTTCAGAGCTACGGGCAAATCCATACAGGTCTGCTACGATTATTCCAGTAATCTTTCCGTTGAAGTGCCTTCCACCTGGAGATCCAGAGTCATGGCCTTTGAGCCCAATGGCTCAGCCCTTTCTTAAGTAAGGCCAGGGAGTGGCAAGTCGTTTTGTAAAATCACCTCTGAATCGCAGGTCGTTGTAACTGTCCTGTCCTTCAAGAAAATAGATCGTGTAGCCTTTTATTCTCCAGTCGGTCAATTCTTCCTCGCTGCAATAGTGGCGAATGATCACATCCGAAGGTCCTCGTTCATTCTCGCGTTGCAGGACCAACAGATGTGCCTGCCACCAGCCGGTGATCAATACGGCAGGCTGTCTCACATCGTCAATGGAGGCCATCACTCGCTCGGCATATCGTATTCGTTGTATTCTTTTGCTCCTGTCGGCAACGACAAGGCCTGCCAAAGGATCCATTGCGATTTTCTGTCCGCCGGTTTCGAATGTCCATGCAAGTCTGCTTACGGTTGAACCACGATCCTCTTCCGCCAGGTTAATGCCGAAAGTGAAGCACGACAGGATCAAAGTGACAGTAAGTGCAAGTAAAGATCTTTTGGATAGCCGAATCGCCAGCCAGGCCAGAAGAAAAGGGGCCACTGGAATCATGAAAGCGGATTTCAGCGGCAGCCTGATGAATGCGATGGTGTAAAGCGCACAGATAACGATGCTGACCACCGCAAGGGTGTTTTGGCTGTCACTCCTTGATCCTGCTGCAACCGAATTCCGTTGTGGACGAACAATGGCAACCACCAATGCGAAGCATACTGCAAGGAACCCGGGAAGTCCCCAAACACCGATCGTTCCCTTGTAGGTGTTTTTCAGCCATCCCGGAATCGGGAAGTGTTCGTAAAAGGTGAAGAATCCGATTCCATAGTTCAGTAGGACGGGTAGGAATGAAAGTGCTGAAAAGAATAAGGTACTTAAGGCGAATCGCGCGACGGCCATCCATCTCTTGCCCTCGTCGGCATGTGCGTAGCTTAAGATGGACAACGGAATGATCATCGCGCCGGAAGTGATTCTGCAGCCACAGGCGATCCCCAGAAGTAAACCCGCCAGGATGACTCTTTTTCCGGATGCGTTAAGTGCAGCGATCAGTACAAACGAGACCGCCCACATATAGTCCATCGAATCGGTACTGTGAATGAACACGATGGGGGTGAAGGCCAGGGCTATCCCTGCAGGCAAGGCATTGGCCACCCCGTGTCGTCGTAGCAGCAGCATGAATGCGTGAATTCCTGCGGTGCTGATCAAAGCGGTCAGCAAATTATAGATCCATGCTCCTGAATCCCAGATGGCGCTGTAAACCAGTTCTTGTACCGGATGGCCGGGTAAACGCGAAACTTCGTAGGTGCCGGTCGTTGCAATTCGTTCAGCCACCAGGCGAAGGGCCCAGGCGTCTTCTTCGGCTCCATACCCTTCGAAGAGAAAGGGCAATCGGGAAATGAAAATCAACAGCGAACAGATCCAGAGCGATTTCCCGCTATCCGCTTTCATGGCTCCTTGTGGATGATTCGAAGGGCCTCGCGGACAGCGTTGTCCTGCTCATGCAGAATGGGGTACAATCCTTCGCTTTGCCACAACAACCTGGCGATGTAAGCCCTGAGTTGATTGCGGAGGAATGCACCTGACTTTTGAAGGCCTTGTGGGTCTTTATTCACTCCGTTTTTTTCAGCAAATTCTACGAATTCTATGAGGAGCTGACCGTCGGCAGAGAATTTCTTTCGGAAATCTTCCGGACCGGAGTAGACCTTTAGTTCTTCGCGGTTCGCATCTACGTAATCGTACGCGAACCGGTTGACGAGACCTTCTCCGTAAATTTTATCGAGGAACGTGCTATTGTAGGATGTGTCGAGAGGAATGAAGATATCCGGCATGATACCTCCACCTCCGTAAACAGTCCTTCCGGCCGAAGTCTTGAACTTGAGGCTATCTGACTGTTTTATACTGTCGGCGGAAATCATTTCACCGTGCTTGTATCGGTCAACCAATTCACCGTCATAGTCCTGCCCGCCTTTGTCGTAAGGCTTCTGAATACTTCGGCCGCTGGGCGTATAGTATCGTGCTATGGTCAGGCGTAAAGCGGATCCGTCAGGTAGTTCGGATTGTTCCTGCACCAGTCCTTTGCCGAACGACCTTCTACCGATGATAGTTCCCCGGTCCCAGTCCTGGATCGCTCCTGCGAGGATCTCCGAGGCGGACGCGGAGCCTTCGTCGATGAGTACGATAAGCTTGCCCTTCTCGAACAGACCTTCTTTTCGTGCCTTGTAATCGGATCGGGGCCTGGATTTACCGCTGGTGTAGACAATCAGCTTATTTCCATCCAGGAATTCATCCGTAAGTTTGGTTGCGGCATCGAGGAAGCCTCCGGGGTTTCCGCGGAGATCCATGATGAGAGATTTCATGCCTTCTGACTTCAGTTGTTCCAGTGCAGTACGGCACTCCTCGTAAGTGGTTGCACTGAACCGGCTCAGCTTGATGAAGCCCGTTTGTTCATCGAGCATATAAGCCGTTTCCAGGCTGTTCAAGGGGATCTTTCCTCGGATGATTTTGAAATCGATGAGGGTTTCCTTGTTTCGTCGGTAGATACTAACGGTGACCTCACTGCCTCCTTCACCACGAAGATATTTTTGCACCTGTTCGTTGTTGATTCCAATCCCGGCCACGTTCTTACGGTCGACCTTCACAATACGGTCACCGGCCATCAATCCCACCTTCTCGCTTGGGCCGCCGGGAATAGCGGATACCACCATGATTGTGTCCTGCTGAATATGGAATTCAATGCCGATTCCTTCAAAATTGCCCTCTAACGATTCATTAACGGCTTGGAGGTCCTTCGCCGGGATGTAGGCAGAGTGAGGGTCAAGTTGAAGCAGCATGGCTTCGATGGTCGTTTCCACGAGGGAGTCGGTCGATATGGGATCGACGTACTCCTGCTCGATATAATCCAAAACGGTTTTCAACTTGCTCCGTTCATCGCCGGAAGAACCGGGTCTCAAGCTATGGCCAAGGTAGATGCCCAGCGCAAGTGAAAGTCCGAGGAATATGGGCAGGAAGACGATTGAGCGTGCGGGCCTCATGGTGTTTTTTGTTCACCGGATGAAACGAATCGGGAGACTTCAACGCCGAAGCGTTGTAGAAAGTCTACACCCTCTTCCACATCAATCCCTTTGTAGGCGGCATACGAGTCTCGAAAGATCACCTTTCGGATGCCGGTCGTATATATGATCCGGGCACAAGGCAGACAAGGGGCAAGGGTGACGTATAAGGTGGCGTCCTCCAGAGTCAACTGATTCTTTGCCGCATAGAGAATGGCATTCGCTTCTGCATGTAGTGCCAGGGAGCAACCGCCTTTCCTGTCCCTCGGGCAACCGGTTTCCGGCCATTCTTCATCACAGTTGTGTGTCCCCGCAGGTGGCCCGTTGTAGCCCAGAGAAACGATACGGGTGTCTTTGGCGATGACTGCGCCAACTTTTGTCTTCACGCAGTGGGACTTTTGAGCCAGATTTCCGGCCAGGTCCATGTACAATTGATCGAAACTGATTTTTGACATCGAAGGTCAAAGATAAGTGTTGGTGACTTGAAGCAGGGATCTCAATCTTTTTCCCGTTTTATGGAGCGGTAGATTTCACCCGGAAACAACCTGAACCCCAATGATAAAACAGGTGAGTCGAGTTGGGCATCGATACTGGGGTTGTTGATGAGCATAAGCCGATATCCTATTCCTGCACTAACCCCCAACCATTTCAATACCTTGTACTGCACGTTGCATCCGGGTTGCAAGGCCACCACACCTTTGCGGAAGAGCGGCTGTCGTTCGTTATTCTTGTCGAAATATTCAAAGTAAGAGGTTCCGTATCCCAACAATACGGGGATACCAATCTGCCAAGGGTCTCTCCGGTAAGCTACGTACTCAGCACTGAGAGGGTAGAATCGAAAAAAAAGTTGAGCCTTTGTCGAGTCTTTCCCGGCCAGTTCCCTGTCTTTGCCCTCGAGGGTTTTCCATTCGACGATATCTGAACTTACTTTGTTGTAACCCGCACCGAAACGCCATTTTCCTTTCCACTCCACCCCTGCGCGGAATCCCCATACGTCGGCTCCTTTTCGGCCGATGAATGATCTGTAAGTGTCCAGTGTCAGAAACGGAGTGAATTCAGGCTCATTCGGTGATAAACCTTGACCGCTTGTGCGGCTGACGGCGGACGGCAGGAGCAACCCTGTGAACAGAATAATCCGCAGTTGAGCGATGAAACGGGTTTTCATTCAATTCAAAGGGTTAGACGTATCATCAGGAACAACAATGCATGTAGGAATAATTGGAAATCGACAGTCCAAAAGTAAGTTATCGGCTTGCTCCTTTCATGCAATGATAAAACGCCAAGTGCGGTGATAATCGTATGTGCCGGAATAATCAGTGTTTGCCACCCAGGGCCATCAGGCATGGAGAGTATCGTCCCCGCCAGTGCTGCTGCCAGGAGTAGGAGGGAGGAAGATACCATTGCACAGTTGCGACTTCCTATCATCAGTGCGAGTGTCAATGTATTTTGTTTTGCATCGGACTGACGGTCGCGGATATCGATGGCGATACTTAGGGCAAGGACGAATAGCGTACGGAAAATCAACAGGTGGAGGTTTTCTGTTCGTTCAAAGGGGAAAGGGGTTGTTGCCAGGCTCCATGCCAATGCAAGTACGACGTTTTTTACCACCGGAATTTCCCTTAGGCCGTTGATGAAAGAGATTCCGTAATTCATAGGGCGGTAATAGGTAACCGAGAGAATTGCCGCCACCGACAATTGCGGTATGGTCTTTAACAGAGAGGCAGAGTGGTCAAAGGGATAGAGGGCTGCTATCGCGAAAGGGGCAATCAAAAAAACAGACTCGATGTTATTTCCGTTTTTCTGTTGATGGTTGAATATCGCAATTCTGCTCCCAAGTTGATAAATGACGAATGTGAAAAAGCCGATTAAAATCGATAAAAGGACGGTTTCAGCAAGGCTGAATTCCTGATTTGAAATCGATGAAAAATACAGTGCAGAGGCGGTTAGGCCTAATATACCGGGGAGTATCCGGGAGAGCATGCCTGTTGAAATAGTCGACGGGTGCAATCCTTTAAACCGGAAGCCTCAATTCAATGTGCAAAGATAATCAGCAGGGTAGCCAAGCTTGTTCCCAAACCGATGTATCCCCATTTCAAACTGTGTTGTATTTTTATGTTTCGGGCAGCTTTGTCGTAACCCATTCTGAACTCGGTGTTTTTCGAAAGCGCCGGATCGTATGAATCTGGTAATCTCATTTTACGAAGAATCCGGCTTTCCTTTTTCATCGATTGATTCTCAGACATTTCTTTGGGACGTCCGGTGGTTTGCAAAGGACTAAACCTGCCGCTTACTACGCTATATAACATTGGTACTGGTAGGCCGTAAAACTGTAAAAGTCCTGACCCGGCTCCAATTACCGCAGAGGAAATACTGGCTCCATGTGCTTTGAAATAAGAATACGCCGCCTGCTCACCCAAAATGAAACGCCTCGCTTCGTCGATACTGAAGTCCAGGGAGTCCATCGGGGCATATACCACGTCTTCACTCCCGCTTGAATTGGTTACAGAAAACACATCGAATCTATCTATGGAGCGTGTTCGTTTGCCGTTGTCGCCCGGCTTCTTGTAAGTGATAAAGTCGGGGCCGATCTGGTAAGTCTTGATGGGAATGGTTTTACCATTCAAGAGCTGTATCTGCTGAACTTGTCCATGGGCCGGAGCTTGAAATACTGCGGCAAGGCAACAAGCCAAAATGAAGCGTTGTAGCATTTTCTTCATCGTTTAAAACCCGATCGGCGTATGGCCAACGAGTTGCATTAAAGATAGCCGAAGTTCAAACCAAAACGACTGACAAAATTCAAGGGGGCATCCTTGTTTTCAACATTCGTTAATTATCTGTACAAAATATTGATTATCAATTTATAATACTCATTGTCGATTGGCTGTTCAGAAGCCTGTGTTTCGTAATTTCGCCAATGAAATCCAAGCCATGTCTATCCTGTCTTTCACCGACCGCCACATCGGACCCGATCCGAACGAGACCAACGAAATGCTGTCCTCCATGGGAGAACAGTCTGTCCGTACCCTAATCGAAAAAACAATCCCTACGGATATCCGGATCACTTCATCTCTGAATATTCCGGATGAAGTGTCTGAATCGGACTACCTTGCAGAGCTGCGTTCTGTAGCCTCTAAAAACAAGGTTTTTCGCACTTATATCGGCTTAGGGTACTATGATACCCATACCCCCGGTGTCATCTTGCGCAACATTTTCGAGAATCCGGGCTGGTACACGGCTTACACTCCTTACCAAGCCGAGATCGCGCAGGGACGTCTCGAGGCCTTGCTTAATTTTCAGACCATGGTTCGTGATCTGACGGGCATGGAGATGGCGAATGCTTCCCTGCTGGATGAGTCCACAGCCGCAGCAGAGGCCATGAGTATGCTTTTTCATACCCGTTCGAAGGAGCAGGAGAAAGGAGGTTGCGTGAATTTCTTCGTGGCATCCGACGTATTTCCTCAAACTTTGGATGTCCTTCGTACCCGCGCCACCCCTCTGGGCATCCGTCTGGTAGAAGGTGATCCTGCTACGTTCAGTCACGATGCATCCTTCTTCGGTGCCCTCCTACAATATCCCGGTTCGCAGGGTCTGGTGACCGACTACCGTGCATTCGTTCAATCGTGTCAAAACGCATCTATCCGTGTGGTAGTTGCCGCCGACATCTTGTCTTTGGTGCTGTTGACCCCTCCCGGAGAATGGGGAGCAGACGTAGTGGTTGGTTCTACCCAGCGTTTCGGAGTGCCGATGGGTTACGGTGGTCCCCATGCCGCTTACTTCGCCACGAAGGAAAGCTACAAGAGGGACATCCCCGGTCGTATCATCGGATTGAGCATCGACTCTGCCGGCAAGCCTGCTCTTCGTATGGCGTTACAGACCCGCGAGCAGCATATCAAGCGCGATAAGGCGACTTCAAATATCTGTACCGCACAGGTGCTACTCGCGGTCATGGCCTCCATGTACACGGTATACCATGGTCCCGATGGTCTGCGCTCCATTGCTAAAACCGTACACTTGCGCGCGGCAACCCTTGCCGCCGGTCTGCGCAAGCTGGGCTACAAGGTACTTCACGATCATTATTTCGATGCCGTGGCGTTCTCTGCAGGGGAGAAGCAGTCTTCGCTTCGGAAAATGGCTGAACAAGCTTCCATGAATTTCCGATATGAAACCGATGGAACAGTGGTGGTCAATGTCGATGAGACTACTCGTCACGAAGACGTGACTGATATTCTTTCCGTCTGTGCCAAAGCCGCGGGCTCCGATTACAAGCAGAATGGAATCGATCCCGGACTCAAACCACCCATCACCGACGACTTGCCACTTGCCCGTACCACCGCTTTCCTGACTCACCCTGTTTTCAATTCATGCAGGAGCGAGACCGATATGTTGCGGTACATTCACCGTCTCGAGAGCCGCGATTTGTCGTTGAATTACTCCATGATCGCCCTCGGTTCCTGCACGATGAAACTCAATGCCACTTCGGAGATGATGCCCTTGAGTTGGCCGGAGTGGAACAAGCTCCATCCTTTCGCACCAGTAGAACAAACACAAGGCTATGCGCAGATCATTCGTGAGCTCGAAGAGTACCTCTGCGCCGTAACCGGTTTCGATGCTGTTTCCCTGCAGCCCAACTCCGGTGCCCAGGGCGAATACGCCGGATTGATGGCTATCCGCGGCTACCTTGAAGCAAAAGGGGAGGGGCACCGCAACATCTGCCTGATTCCTCAAAGTGCTCACGGTACGAACCCCGCGAGCGCCGTCATGGCCGGCTGGCAGGTGGTTGTCGTAAAATGCGACGACCAGGGCAACGTCGACCTTGCCGATCTGCGTGCAAAGGCTGAGCAACACAAAGACAATCTGGCCGCCGTGATGGTGACCTATCCCAGTACGCACGGCGTATTCGAAGAGGGCATCCGCGAACTCACCCGGATCATCCACGAGTGCGGCGGTCAGGTGTACATGGACGGTGCCAATATGAATGCACAGGTAGGTTTGACGAGCCCGGGAATGATCGGTGCCGATGTGTGTCACCTTAACCTGCACAAGACTTTCGCCATCCCGCATGGCGGCGGTGGCCCCGGTATGGGGCCCATCGGAGTGGCAGCACACCTTGCTCCCTACCTTTCGAATCACCCCATAATAAATGTCAATCCCGAGCGTAAAGGCACAGCCGTTAGTGCGGCTCCCTGGGGAAGTGCACTCATTTTGCTCATCAGCTACGCCTATATCCGCATGCTGGGAAAGGAGGGCGTTCGTCGTTCAACCGAGATCGCCATTCTCAACGCGAATTACATGAAGGTCCGTCTGGAGTCGCATTACCCCATCCTGTATCAGGGTAAGGGCGGTACCGTTGCCCACGAGATGATCCTCGATTGCAGGGCGTTCAAGCAGACTGCAGGTATCGAAGCGATCGATATTGCCAAGCGTCTGATGGATTACGGATTCCATGCCCCCACGGTGGCTTTCCCTGTGGCAGGAACGTTGATGGTGGAGCCTACCGAAAGCGAGTCGAAGTCAGAACTCGATCGCTTCTGTGAGGCGATGATCTCCATTCGCGAAGAGATCCGTGCCATCGAGGAAGGTCGTGCTGATCGCAGCAATAACGTGCTTGTCAACTCCCCACATACCGCCGAGGAGCTCACCGCCGACGAGTGGAACTATCCCTACAGCCGTAAACAGGCCGCGTGGCCTGCATCCTGGTTGTCCGGCAATAAGTTCTGGCCATCGGTGAAGCGGGTCGACAATGCTTTTGGCGACCGCAACCTGGTGTGCGCGTGCCCCGATATCAGCACCTACGAGAACGCCGAGGCGGTACATTGATCTGCCTAACTTCGGACAGGCGGGATGGTTAGTCGATGAACTACCTGGCTCATGCGTATCTCTCGGGTACTGATGGTGATTTCCTGATAGGTAATTTCATAGCCGATCACGTGAAGGGTTCGGCCATCCATCGGTTCCCGGAGAAAGTACGTCAGGGGATCCTGCTGCATCGGATGATCGATTCCTTCACGGATTCGCATCCTGTGGTGGAGGAATGTAAAGCGGCTTTACGTCCCCGTTTCCGGAAATATGCACCGGTCATCACCGACATCTATTTCGATCATTTTCTCGCCCGTGATTGGGAACGGTATCACCATGAAGAGCTCCCCGTTTATGCACGAGGGTGCTACACCCATCTCCGCCTGAATGAGCAGTTGCTGCCGGAAAGGACGGTGTTCATGCTTGGTTACATGGAAAAGCAGGATTGGTTGACGGGCTATGCAACCACCCAGGGAATCGGTATGGCTTTAAAGGGAATGGCCAGGCGGGCCCGTTTCGAATCGGGGATGGAACACGCACAAGGATTTTTAGAGGAGAATTACAAGCTTTTCGACTCGGGATTCGAGCGTTACTTTCCCGACCTGCAAAGGCACGTAGAGAGTCAAATCATCAAAACTGCTCAGCGGTTTTCATGATCTTGATGATCTTCCTTTCACCTTGATAAAAGGCTTCTACCAGGTAAACCCCTTGGTTCCATCCGCTGACGTCGATGGAAATG
This sequence comes from Bacteroidia bacterium, assembly GCA_032111385.1. Taxonomy (GTDB): domain Bacteria; phylum Bacteroidota; class Bacteroidia; order AKYH767-A; family OLB10; genus JAJTFW01. The sequence continues at coordinate 2,217 of JAULUX010000161.1, read as the reverse complement.
GTATTGTACTGGCCAAGTGACGGACCCGTAAAGTAATTCTGGGCCATTGGAAAAACGCCTTGAAACTGAATGAGGCCATAGGAATTGAAAATGTTGATGCTCATGAATCCCGAACTGTTCATGTAAGCCTTGATCTTGATGATATTTTCAATCGGATTGATCAGGCTTGGATTCAGGTCTATGTCGAAACTTCCACAAATTCCACTATAGTACCCACAAATGAAATAGCCGTATTTATTGATTGCAAAGCAGTCGTTCCTCAGTGTTTGTCCGTCGCACGTGCAAACCGGATTGTAGTCCTGGTAGCAGGTGAAGAAAATATTCTCCTGTTTGGTGGAATCCTTGCAGGGGTAGCAGAAGTTGCCCTGAGCCTTCACTTTCCCGATGCCGGAAATAAAAAGTGCTGCAAACAGTAAAAGTGGTCGGATCATGAAGGATCAGTCTGCTTCGAATACGAAGTTACGAATGAACTGTAGCGATTTCTGCATTTGAACGAAAAAGGTTTTTATGCCGGCTATAACGAAGAACGGTCGCCGAAGCGACCGTTTCCGAAAACTGGTTTGAACTTGATCATTCCCCACTGAAAGCCGCTGAAGCGAATTCGCGGTTCAGTCGGGCGATATTGCTTACGGAAATGCTCTTGGGACATTCCGCTTCGCAGGCTTCGGTATTGGTGCAGGATCCGAAACCGGCCTCGTCGTGAGCCTTCAGCATGTTGGCCACACGGCGCTTGGCTTCGGCACGTCCCTGCGGAAGCAGAGCGTATTGCGACACCTTGGCTGAAAGGAAGAGCATGGCCGAACTGTTGGTGCAGGCCGCCACGCAGGCACCGCATCCGATGCAGGCCGCGGCGTTGAAGGCCTCGTCTGCATTCGCTTTGGGCACAGGAATACCGTTTGCGTCAGGTGCTGCTCCGGTATTCACGGATACAAATCCTCCGGCTTGCTGGATCTTGTCAAACGCTCTGCGGTCAACCACCAGGTCACGGATCACCGGAAATGCAGCCGAACGCCAGGGTTCGATGATGATGGTATCTCCGTTGGTGAAACTGCGCATGTGCAGCTGGCAGGTGGTGACACCCTTCACCGGTCCGTGTGCACGGCCGTTGATGTACATGCTGCACATTCCGCATATGCCTTCACGGCAATCGTGGTCGAATGCAATGGGCTCCTTACCCGATTTGATCAGGTCTTCATTCACCACGTCCAGCATCTCCAGGAAGGACATGTCAGGACTGATGTTTTTGGCGGCATACGTATCAAAGCGTCCGCTTTCCTTCGCGTTTTTCTGACGCCATACCTTCAGGGTCAGGTTCATTGTTCCGCTCATGGCTTTTATTTCGATGTGGAAGGGAATTCCTTCCGGTGTGGTTATGCTTATTTGTAAGAACGTTGGGTGAGTTTCACGTTTTCGTATTCCAATACTTCCTTGTGCAACTCGTGGGCCTGGCCCTCGCCTTTGAATTCCCAGGCAGCAACGTAGGCGTAATTTTCGTCATCACGCAAGGCTTCGTTCTCGGGAGTCTGGTACTCTTCGCGGAAGTGGCCTCCGCAGCTTTCGTTGCGTTGCAAGGCATCGACCATCATCAGTTCTCCCAGTTCGATCAGGTCGGCTACACGTCCGGCTTTCTCCAGGTTCTGATTGAGTTCGGTATCACTTCCGGGAACCATCAGGTTACTCCAGAAGTCAGCTTTCAGTTGTTTGATCTTGTCGATGCCTTCTTTCAGACCGGCCTCGTTCCTTGCCATGCCGCAGTGGTTCCACATGATGAGACCCAGTTCGCGGTGATAGTCGTGAACGGTTTTCGATCCCTTGATGGCCAGGAGTTTTGAAATGCGCTCCTTCACGGATTTTTCGGCTTCGATGAATTCCGGGGTGTCATTTGGGATGGGTTTGCGCTCCACGCCTGCCAGATAATCACCTATCGTGTAGGGCAGTACGAAATAACCGTCGGCAAGTCCCTGCATGAGTGCAGATGCACCCAAACGGTTTGCTCCGTGGTCGCTGAAGTTGGCCTCTCCACAGGCGTACAATCCGGGAACGGAGGTCATCAGGTTGTAATCCACCCAAAGTCCTCCCATGGTATAGTGCACTGCAGGGTAGATCATCATCGGGGTCGTGTAGGGGTCGTCACCGGTGATCTGTTTGTACATGTCGAACAGGTTGCCGTATTTCGATTCGACGGTCTTGGCGCCCATCCGGTTGATGGCATCGCTG
>JAULUX010000160.1:0-33459 GCA_032111385.1 Bacteroidia bacterium | reverse complement strand
AGCTTAACGCACCCGAAGCAGACGGCTGCCCAGATCGATGGTGCCGTCATACAAGCGAATTAAGTACAGTCCTTCGGGGATTTCCGACACATCCACCGAGTGGTCAGCGGATTGCAGTTCCTTTTGGATAATTACGCGTCCAACCGGGTCGATGAGCGAAAAAGTGATTTGACGGTTGTCCATACCTGGTCCTAAACGGATGTTGATCCTGTCATCAGCTGGGTTCGGATAAACACTGAAAACTGCCGAAGTCGGTGATTCGCCGATGCCGCTGCAATTGATGAAGTCGATGGTGATGCTGTCGCGGGAAGAACAGCCGGCCTGGTTCGTAACGGTGACCGAGTAGGTTACCGTGGCAGGAGTAGTTCCGGGATTGGATGCGGTGATACCGCTGAAGGTCGAACCGGTGTTCCAGAGGTAGGTGAAGGCTCCACCACCTGCACTCAAAGGCAAGCTTTGTCCGAGGCACAAAGCCGTGTCGTTTGGCAGGTTTATCGCGGGTGCGGTGCTTGGCAATGCGAATACAGTATCTGTTCTGGAAGGACATCCTGCATTGCTGCTGTAGGGTGTGCTGAGGTAAGTGTAGTTTCCTGTGGCATTCGATCCGACCTGGAAGGTGCCCAAATACCCTCCGGCAAGAACGGAAGGACCGCTCCATGATCCGTTGTTGACGGAATTCGATGGTAGGAAACTATACAGATCATAAGATGTTCCGTTGGAGCAGATGGGTACAACTTGTTGGGAGCCCGTGCGAATGCATCCCTGCAGACGGACTTCGTCTACTGTCAGGTCGTTGCCTTGACCTCCGTCCACATTCGTAAACATTTGAAAAATGATGGTTGGTGTGGTTGAGGTTACCGTTCCCGAAATGTATTCGATCCAGCCACCGGAAGTACGGAACGGGATGAGCAAAGAAGGGACGGAATCAAGCATGACGCCATTGGCATCACGAATAACCAGTTTCAGATCACTTTGCTGGTATCCGGCCCCGCTGAACATGGTGGTCATCCAGGCTCGGATCCGCACAGGCATTCCCGGACAAACCGTGTATGTACGTTCATAAGCCTGAGCCCCTGCACAAGTACCGATGCCTCCGTTGCAGTCAATGAAATTCAGGTACATGGCATAGGTACCGGCATAGGCTACGTATCCGTTTGCAAACCCGGTCGCCATGGGACTTGAATGGACAGCTATACCCGGCAGCAAATCGGGAATAGGTGTTGTATACTCAAATCCATCCTGTTGGAGGGTTTGCCAGTTGCAGCCGGTTTGCGGGTAGGCTTTTGCGGTCAAGACAGTAAAAAACAGGAGGAGTATGGATTTTTTCATGCCATTCAAATATTGATGGTGCGAATTTAACAAGTTTGGTATCCCATCAAGTATTCGCCAATAGAAATGCAGGAATTCACCCATCTGTTCCAGACTGTTCATCCCAGAGTAAGATTGCCTATTTTTAACGCCAATAATCTGCATGTTCGTGTCAATGGTTCATACCTCCAATCGAAATATACTCCATATCGGAAAGTTGTTTGCTTTCTGTTTTATTCTTCTCGCCGGATGCGGTGATCCGAAAGGTTCAGATAAGCAAAACTACGATCCCAGGGACACGACAGCCGTCGGCAAAAAGATCCAGGAGATTTCGCTTCGCATCAAGGATGATCCGGAGAATACCGCTTTGCTTCATGACCGGGCCAAACTGCACATGTCGAGAGGCGATGTGGCCAACGCGTTGTTGGACATGGAGAAGGTGATCAACCGTGATACCACCAACGCGGATTACTTCCTTACCCTTTCGGATGTCCACCTGGCAGCCACAAAGCCTGGAAGATCCAAAGCAGCACTTGAAAAATGCCTGAGTATCGATCCGGAAAATAAGCTGGCTTATGAAAAACTGGCGGAGTTGTACTTTATAGCCCAACAATACAAGGAGGCCATTGTCAACCTCGATGCTGTGCTCAGGCTCGACATCACCAATCCCAAAGCCTACTTCATGAAGGGGATGTGTTTTCGCGACATGGGGGATACCACCAGAGCGATCTCCAGTTTTCAGACTTGCATCGAACAGGATCCGAAACACTACAATGCCAACCTGCAGCTGGCCATGATCTATCACGCCCGGAACCAGCCGGTTGCTGAACAATACTACGATGCGGCATTGAGGATAGAGCCACAAAGCACCGATGCCTTGTACGGGCGCGGTCTTTGGTTTCAGGAGAACCGTCGCGATTACAACAGTGCCATCCGCGATTATACTTCAGCCATCACCTTCAATCCCAAGGCTGCTCAGGCGCACTTCGCTTTGGGTTTCATCCATTATCAATACCTGCAGGTGTATGACCAGGCCATTCGTCATTTCAACGATGCCATTCAGGCCGATCCGAAATGGCCTGAAGCCTGGTTCAATCGGGGATTATCCTATGAGGCCAAAGGAGACATCGCTGCAGCAAGCAATGACTACCGGAAAGCACTTGAACTGAATCCCAGATATGCCAACGCTCAAAGGGCGTTACAAAGGGTCGGTTCTCCAACCCCTTGACCATGCTTCAGCGTTTTTGGGCCAGGTGAAACAATTGTCCCTTGCTGTTGATTTTCAGCTTCCGGTAGATCATGCGGATGTTCATTCTGACCGTGTCTACCGAGATGTCGTATTTGTCGGCGATCTCCTTGTAGCTGAGTCCCTCCAGGATTCCATTCGTGACATCCAATTGCCTCTTCGATAAGCTTTCGAATACGTTTTTCGGTTTCTGGAAACTATCGAACACGATTCGCGCAATCTTGGGAGTCATGAAGGCTCCACCACGAGCCACACTTTGCAGGACTTCTTCGAAATTTACATTGTAACTCTGTTTGTCCAGGTAACCCATGGCTCCTTTTTTCAAGGCTTCGAAAATGGTGTCCGGATCATCCTTGATCGTGTTCATGATGATGGACACCTCCGGGTATTTTTCAAGGATCGGTTCAATGGCTTCGAGTCCGTTCATCTTGGGCATGACCACATCCAGCAGGATGATGTCGACAGAGATCTTCACAGACAGGAAGTCGACCGGATTGGAAAATACATGTTCGCAATGGAAACCTTCAATGCTGTTTACACGCTCCTTGAGGATGCTTGCCAAGACCAGGTCGTCTTCCAGAATGATCACTTCGTAAGGTGGGTTGCTCATGAGTCGAGTTTGAATGAAATGGTGGTTATCAGGCCGTTTCCAGCCGTTGGGATTTCAAGTGCTATCGTACCGGCATTGCGTTCAACACGTTTCCTAAGGTTATTGATGCCGTTGCCTTTGTTTTCGAGATTTTCCAAAACCGTCAAGTTGCCATCGTCTTCGATTCGGATGGAAAGGAGCGAGGAGGCAAAAGAGAGTTCCAGATTGCACTGCGTCGCGTTTGAATGTTTGAGGATATTGTTGGCCAATTCGTAGATGCAAAGCTTGATGTCGCGGTAAAGCTTGGAGTCCAGTTTGATCTCTTCCTTGCAATTGCAATGAAATTCAAGCTTGATGTTCGTCGAAGCGAACGTTGCTCTCAAGGTGTCTTGAATTTCATCCCTTAATCCTCGGATGTTGAAGGACTCTTTATGCATGGTCTGGATGTAAACGCGCAGGCTGAAAAGTGCTTCGTTCAGGTATTTCGGAATAGCAGTACGCAAAGGGTCATCCGGTTTTGTTTGGTTTTGGATGTACAAAGTCCGGGTTAAAATGGTGCCTACCTCGTCGTGCAGGTCCATGGCGATGGATTCCTTCAGTTCCCGCTCTTTTGCCCTGGAGCGTCGGAAAGTGGCCAGAACCGAGAACAGCGATGCAAACGACAGAATGGTAAGAAAACCTAGAAAGTAACGCGACTTAAAGAATGTCTGTTTTGCGATGAGTGTGACTGTTTCGAATTCTACAGGCACTCCGTATTCGTTGAATGCCCGCATCTGGAGCTTGTATTCACCCGGATCAAGCTTGATGATCTTGATATGTGATTGTCGGTTCGTGTTTGTCCATGCACCATCATCCAATTTGAATTCATAGTTGTACTGGTCGGCATGCGCCAGGTTTTTTACGCTGAGGTAGATCCTTAGATGTTCTTTGTCCGTATTAAAACTAATTCGGTTTTTATCCGCAGCATTAAACATCCGCATGGTGGTATCAACATCGGAGAAGACTTGAATACCGGACACGACACCTGACTTTTCTTTTCTCTCGAATTTGTATTTGTCGGGTTGAATCACATCGTAGCCATTCAACCCGCCGAAGATCAATTCACCATTCCGCATTGAAAGACACGCCTTGTAATTGAATTCGAGATTGATCAGGTCATTCTTTTTATTCAATCGTACGAAATCGCCGGTAGAAGGATCATATCCGACCAGACCGGAGTAGGTGCTGAACCACATCCGGCCAATTTTGTCTTCAAGAATTCCGGTGACACGTGTATTATAAAATGTTTCAGTGGGGACTTTATGCGTGATGTTCAGTGACTTTAAATCAATCGCCTCTACTCCGTTTTCGTGACCTACCCAAAGCTCATCTGTTCCTTGTCGACGTTTGAGATCCCCTATTAATTGCCCACTAAGTTTGGTGAATCGTTGGAAAACGGAAGTCCCTTCCAAGTTGTAACGGGTGTAAAAAAGGCCTTTTTCTGTTCCCAGCCAAAGCCGGTCGAATAGTTCATCAATGTAGATGTATCGGATAAGTGCAGACCGATCGGGCAGATTGAAAAAACTGGTTTTACGGGTTAGCGGATTGTAACGTACAAGCAGTCCTTTGCTCCCCAGTAGCAAGTCGCCGTTTTTTTGATTCCTCTCTACAGCGACCAGATATGGCTTCCGGGATTCGGATGAAAGATTTACATACTCTAATGACCGGTTGGATAGTGAAATTCTTACTAACCCATAATCTTCAGTGGCCGCAAACAAGTCGTCACCCACCAGTACCGCATCATAAACGGAAAGCGATTTATTGACAACCGGGATGAATGTGGAGTCGTTCTCCGAAAGGAAGCAATAAGGATGGCCTGTCAGGAGCAGTTGGCCATCTTTCGTTTCAAGAATTTTTCTCCGTATCCTTAGTGATTCGTAGTTGATTGTGATATTGTCGTCAATGATTCTGTTGGTGGACTGTTTTAGATTGATTTTCAACAATCCCTGATTCGTACCGATCAGCAGGTGTTCATTGTCAAGAACGAACAGGTTCTTCAATTCCAGATTCTTGATCCCCGATATGGGAATGAAAGTTAAACGGTTGTTCGAGAGCTTGTACAGATTTTTTTTACGCTCTATGATGAACTTGGTCTCGTTTCCATACAGTCGGATGTGGGATGCATTGGGTATCGGGCATGGGTAAACTTTGAAGTTTTCAGATTTCCATCCTCCGGAAGTCAGCTGATATACCCGGTCATTGGCATGGTAAATTAAGGTGTCTCGAATGGATTCGAAATGTTCATAGGTGCCGTTCGATATGAAGTCCAGCTTGTTCTGGATAGTCAGGCTTGCACTGTCGATGACATACATTCCTTTTCCAAAGAAACTGGCCACCAATTTGCCTTCATGCACATGAAGAAGCGATTCTCCGTGATCGCGGAAAGACCGCCGCTGAACCTCGTTGCCGGAAACCTGCTTGACCAGTTGCCCACTCTTGGTCGTATAATACAGCGTGTTTGGGTCCGTAACGCAGATGTCGGAAACCGGTTGTCGGGTGATGAGCCGTGAAGTGTAGGTTTGGGTGTTGAATTGGAAGAGTCCACTATCACGAAAAATACCGTAGAGGTTATGGCCATTAAAAATCAGCCGAACAACTTCCTTGTTGGTGAATGTGCCCTGAACAGGGAAGAACTCAACGAAGTTCGAACCGTCAAACTTTACAATTCCACTTTCGGTAGCCAGCCAAATGTTACCGCGTGGTTCGCGAACTATGCAGTTGATGTATGTCCGGTTTAACCCTTCATCTTCATCATAGAGTGTGATTCGGGGGGATTGGGAATGGCAAGGCATAGCATGGATGATGAGCAATACCAAGCTCAACATGCCCCTTAAAACCCCTGCGGAATCAAACATACTTACCGGCAAATGTATTGATGTCAATTTTCTTACTGCTTCCAGAGGACTAGTCAATTGATGCGTACTCATAGCGGGTCAACGCTATATTCACTATTCGATTTCGGAGCCGAATTTTATGATGGCGATTTATACCGTAACCCGGTTCAAGAGCATGGATGATTTATTCGTTGAAGCTTATTCTGTGAAGTAACCCCGAATCGGGAATTTGGTCTGGTTCAAGCTTCCGTTTCCCCTCAATCACTTCACATGCATATTTTCGATAAGCGGGTAGAGCCTGCGCTTGTCGTATCATGATCCATGATGCAAGGAGAATCGAAGGGAAGATAGCCAGTCTTCCAAGCATTTGGATCCATCTGGCTTGCATTGAACCGATCAGTCCGATCAATGCCATTACGGTCATTAAACCGATAAAGCTCAAAGACCGGGGAGGGCCATAATCACCCATGATTGCGACAAGGGACGTCGAGTGTACTCCGACGGTCAGCACGTAGCCAAGGATCAAATTCAACGAGGAAGGTACAGTGTGAGGCCTTTTGTTGAGTTCTTGATGCCTCAAGGGCCATAACAAGGCGATAATGAGTATCCACCTCACCGGACTTTCGATAATGATAATCCGTATGAAGTACCAGGCGCTGAGGCCGGCCCATCTGATCAATCCCGCATCGGGCAAGGCCTTCTCACGCTGAACATGTCCTTCTCCCATGTAGGCTATTGAGAACGAACAGACCATCGACAGCATGAAAATGAGGATAGGAGTTCTATACCGGGAGGGGATTTTGCCAAGAATCAGCCCGGTCGAAGCCAGTAGGATCAGGCTCGCTACTGCGGGTTCTGATGCGCCTCCGGCGTAAAGCCCGCAAATCACCAGTAGCACTGAATTGATAAGGCGGTTTTTATAGGGCAAAAGGACGATTGAAAATGCCCAAAGTATAAATACGAGGTTCCAACCGTACATCGTTGACGTGTTTACCCAAAACCAGGTGTCGCCGATATGGTAGCTGCTTACGATAATGGCAAAAGCCATCAGGGTAGCCATGAATAGTGTGTCAGCTGCAGAGCCTTCACGAACCCAGTTGAGGATTTGAAGTGCGCGAACAGAGCGATAGGATACCGCAATCAGTGCCGCCAGGGTGAATAAATGATAGGGTAGGAGAGAGCCGGTTGGCGTGAATGATCCCATCCACAGGTGCAACCAAAGGAACGACATCCAGCGGGTGTTCCAGGTGTCGTACTGGTAACGGGTCGCTTCTGCGATGCCTTTTTCCTGAAGCAACCGCAGGAAAACCAGGTCGTCGTCGACCAGCACGTTGTAGAAAGAAAGCAGTATCCACCCCACCAGCAGAACCAGCAAAAGCAATGCATGAAACGGATACCGGCGAATCATTGATTAAAGGTAGGCTGAATTCCAGGCAATCCACAAACAAAAACGGAGCTTCCGGGTGGAAGCTCCGTTTTGGAGAAGGGGCACCGATGAATTACTTCACCGAATTGAGTATCGCTTCGAATGCAGCGGGGTTGTTCATGGCCAGATCGGCGAGTACCTTGCGGTTCAAATCGACGTTGTTGGCATGGATCTTACCCATGAATTGCGAATAGCTCATGCCATGCATGCGGGCCGCGGCGTTGATACGCTGGATCCAAAGTGCACGGAAGCTGCGCTTTTTGTTTTTGCGGTCGCGGTAGGCGTACTGCAGACCTTTTTCGACAGTGTTTTTAGCAACTGTCCATACGTTTTTGCGGGAACCGAAATTACCCTTGGCCAGTTTTAGGATTTTTTTCCTTTTGGCCTTCGACGCGACGTGATTGACTGAACGTGGCATGTGGTTGTTGTTTTTTGGCGTTAGCGTCCCGACTTGTCGGGATCTTGGAAGCTAAGTACCGGGTTAGTGAATGAGGTGTTGTTGCGGCAACGGATGATCAGGCGACAGCCAGCATCCGCTTTACCCTGTACTCGTCAGACTCATGAACCAGTCCACTGGTAGTCAGTGCACGCTTGGCCTTGGTGGTCTTCTTGGTCAGGATGTGACGCTTGAAAGCGTGTTTACGCTTCATTTTTCCGGTGCCGGTGGCCTTGAACCTCTTCTTGGCACTGGAATTCGTTTTCATTTTCGGCATGGCAGTGATTTTTACTTACTTATTCGTTTTCCGGCTTGGCATCCTCGCTTTTAGCGGGTTTTTCAGTGGCCTTCTCTTCCACAGGCTTTGCCGGTTTGGGTTTCTTGTTTGGTAGTGGAGCCAGGTGCAGAAACATCCTGTTTCCTTCGAGTTTGGGCAACATTTCCACTTTTCCGTATTCTTCCAGCGCCTGGGCGAACTTCAGAAGAATGATCTCTCCACGTTGTTTATAGGCGATCGCCCTTCCCCTGAAATGCACATAAGCCTTCACTTTGGCTCCCTCTTCCAGGAAGTGGATGGCATGCTTCACCTTGAAGTTGAAGTCGTGCTCGTCGGTATTGGGTCCGAAACGGATCTCCTTCAGAACCTGCTTGGTCGCCTTGGCCTTGGTTTCCTTCTCCTTCTTCTTGCGTTCGTAGAGGAACTTTTGGTAATCGACGATTTTACAAACCGGCGGATCCGCCTGGGCTGCAATTTCGACCAGATCGAGTCCTGCCTGGTCTGCCAGACGTTGGGCATCCTGGGTGCTCATCACCCGGGGTTCTGAGCCTTCGATGACCAGTCGGACTTGAAGAGCACGGATCTTGTCGTTGATCTTGTGCTCGGGTTCTTTCTTGATGGGGCCGCGACCGCGATAGCCGGGCCGGTTCGGAAACGTTGCTATGTTGCCTCCTTGTTTTTTGTTTAACTATTTATTTTTCAAACAGATAGGAGATCCTGGATTTCCCGGTTCACCCGGTCACAGAAGGCTTGAACCCCCATGCTTCCCTGATCTCCTTTGCCGTGCTGACGGACTGAAACGGCATTTTCAGCTTCTTCTTTTTCCCCGACGATCAGCATGAAGGGTATTTTCTTCATTTCGGCGTCGCGGATCTTCTTGCCGATTTTTTCGTCACGGTCGTCAACGAGCCCGCGAATATCGGAATTAATCAGCAGTTGTAAAACTTTTTTCGCGTACCCGTTGAATTTGTCGGAGATGGGTAACACTGCTACCTGTTCGGGTGCGAGCCAAAGGGGGAAGTTGCCGGCATAGTGCTCGATCAGGAACCCGATGAATCGCTCATGGGTGCCCAGGGGGGCCCGGTGGATGCAGATCGGGGTCTCGAGTTCGTTTTTCGCATTGCGGTAAGTCAGTCCGAAGCGGGCCGGAACTGCGAAATCCACCTGGTTGGTGGCCAGGGTGAACTCCCTGCCGATGGCGCTCCATACCTGTACATCGATCTTTGGTCCGTAGAAGGCGCCCTCATCCGGTACCTCGATGTAAGGGATCTTGGAATCGATGAGTACCTGGCGCACCATGTCTTCGGTTTCCTTCCAGAGGACCGGATTGTCGACGTATTTCTGGCCGAGCTTGGAGGGTTCGTGGGTGGAGAAACGCATAACGTATTTATCGATACCGAAGATCTTGAAGTACTTCAGGTACATCTCGTTCACTGCGTTGAATTCCTGAGCGAACTGGTCCCGGGTGCAGTAGATGTGGGCATCGTTCATCTGCAATGAACGTACACGCATCAGGCCGAACAACTCTCCGCTCTGCTCATACCGGTAGCAGGTTCCGTATTCCGCCAGGCGGATAGGCAGGTCGCGGTAACTCGGGTTGAGCTCTTTGAAGATTTTGTGGTGATGCGGACAATTCATCGCCTTGAGGTAGTACTTCTCGCCGTCGAATTCCATGGCGGGGTACATGCTGTCCTCATAGTAGGGCAGGTGTCCGCTGGTGAGGTACATGCTTTCCTTGGCCAGGTGGGGTGTCCTCACGCGCTTGTAGCCTGCCATGGCTTCGGTCTTCTTGGCCAGGCGCTCCAACTCCTCGATCATCACGCCTCCGTTGGGTAGCCACAAGGGCAAGCCCGGACCTACATCGTCGTCGAAGGTGAAGATCTCCATCTCCTTGCCGATTTTGCGGTGGTCGCGTTTTCTCGCCTCCTCCAGCATGGTCAGGTATTCGTCCAGTTCGGATTTCTTGGGAAAGGTGATGCCGTAAATCCGGGTCAGCATCGGATTCGAGGAGTCGTTTTTCCAGTAGGCACCGGCCACGTTGGTGAGCTTGATGGCCTTGATGTATCCGGTGTGAGGAATATGCGGTCCGCGGCACAGATCGGTGAAGTTCCCCTGGGTATAGAAGGTGATCGATCCGTCTTCGAGGTTATTGAGCAGGTCGAGTTTGTACTGGTCGCCCTTTTCAGAGAAGTAACTGACGGCTTCCAGCTTGGGCATTTCCTTTCGCTCGAACGGGTTCGACTGTTTGGCCAATTCGGCCATCTTGTCCTCGATTTTCTTGAGGTCATCGGCTGAGAATGCCTGTCCACCGAAATCGACGTCGTAGTAAAACCCGTTCTGTACAGGTGGGCCGACCCAGAACTTAATGCCGGGATAATAGAACTCCAGCGCTTCAGCCATCAGGTGAGCCGACGAGTGCCACATGGTGCTCTTGCCTTCCGCATCGTTCCAGGTCAACAGCATAAGCTGCGCATCCTCGTCGATGGGGCGGTTCAGGTCGCGAACTTCGCCGTTGATCTTGGCGGCAAGCACATTCCTGGCCAACCCTTCTGAAATGGATTTGGCCACTTCCATGGCGGTGATGCCTTTGGGGTACTCCCGGACGCTGTTATCGGGCAGGGTGATCTTCAGTTGCATACGATAGTTGAATGCGACAAATATACACGCAAAAGCTACTGGATTGCCTCTGAATGTTGGGCGTATTCAACCGCGTTTGCGAGCAATTTAAATTTTGAAAATCAATGACAAGGTCAATTCTACACCGCTTCCATCAGGCTTGTCCATTTCGTCAGGTAAGATGTCATGGGCTTCCTGATTGAGACTGTATTCCTGTCCGTTGAGGCTCATTTTATCAGCTTCGTGTCTGATATACGTATACCGGAGGCCGAAGACCCCGCCAATTCGTCGGTCTGCTATCCATCGAGCGAATTCAGTACTTAAAACAGCGCCTACCGAGCTTTTGTATTTAAATCCGTAGTCCAGTCCCCCCGGTATTTCAGAAGCATCGATTTCCAGTTCAGGTGCAATGCTGAACATGGGTCCGGCACCGAAAAGAATGTAGTTCGAAGCTTTGCCGACAGGTAAGGCTCTCTTGACGGATGGAATGAAGTTGAAATGGTGGAATCCGCCGCTGGCATTGCTCAAGCTCGGTGTGATGGTCGTGAACTGGTAATTCACCTCGCCGCCTATACACCACAAGCCGCTGACGGGAGCCAAGCCGGTCACTCCCAAGGCAAGCCCGCCACCCGTGCTTACCGTCACATTTTCTCTGTCTTCAGTAATGATTCCGGTTTCCATGTCATCTGTGCCAAAGCCCAGGTTCATGGTTATACCTACAAATGGTCGCAACTCCTCTCGTTTATAGGTGTATTGGGCGTTGGCGTCTATTCCGGCCAGCATGAATGCGGTGAATAGAAAAATGTGATTTGCTTTCATGGTTATTTGTTTTGATAGTGTCAAAATTCCACATCATATCCCTACAGGTGAATGACCCGGGTCAACCTCATGCCTGATAGTATTCAGTGGTTGTTTCAACTACACCAGGCGTTTGTTCTGCTCTTGCTATTTTTGAATTGTACCATGGATACGAATAGGCAAACATTCCGATCCGGATCTCCCGGGGCCGGTCAGATGCGTTTTTTTGAGGATGTGTGGGCGGTGGTCCGCTTGATCCCCCGCGGAAGGGTGACGAGTTACGGAGCCATCGGGCGCTACCTGGGGGCCGCCCGCTCCGCCAGGATGGTGGGCTGGGCGATGAATGCCGCTCACTCCGTTACTCCACCGGTGCCCGCGCAAAGGGTGGTGAACCGGAGCGGTTTGCTGACCGGAAAACATCACTTTGGTGACCCGTTCCGCATGCAGGAGTTATTGGAGAAAGAGGGTGTTCGTGTGGAAAACGACCGGGTGTTCGATTTCAAAATCCTGTTCTGGGATCCCTGCAAAGAGCTTGAAATCTGAGCCCGTCTTCATGTAAGATTGTCTTCTCAAACAGTCAGTTCGGGCAGAAGTGGATGCGTTATCTTTGGCCATGGCCGGAGCTACACCACCGGTCTGTTTTCATCTATGTCAACCGAACTGGAAATAAACAGGAACGACGATCAAAATCGCTTGCAGGTCAGTGCTTTGAGAAGAAGACTTCAGGAAGTTTATCTTGGAGGAGGAAAAAAAAGTGCCGCCAAGCAAAAGGAAAAAGGCAAGATGCTGGCCCGTGAAAGGGTGGAGTATTTGCTCGATAAAGACCGACCCTCCATAGAGATCGGTGCGCTCGCCGCCGACGGCATGTACGAGCAGGAAGGCGGTTGTCCATCGGCCGGGGTTGTGGTGGTGATGGGATATGTCGCCGGCCGCCAGTGTATCGTGGTTGCCAACGATGCCACGGTAAAAGCCGGTGCATGGTTCCCCATGACAGCCAAAAAGAACCTTCGTGCCCAGGAAATTTCCATTGATAACCGGCTCCCCATCATTTATCTCGTCGACAGCGCCGGTGTTTACCTGCCGATGCAGGATGAGATTTTCCCCGACAAAGAGCACTTTGGACGCATGTTCCGCAACAATGCGGTGATGAGCAGCATGGGCATCATCCAGATCGCCGCCATCATGGGTTCTTGCGTCGCAGGAGGTGCATACCTGCCCATCATGAGCGACGAAGCCTGCATCGTCGATAAGACCGGATCCGTCTTCCTGGCGGGATCCTATCTCGTGAAATCCGCTATCGGCGAAGACGTGGACAATGAGACCCTTGGTGGTGCCACGACACAAAGTGAGATCTCCGGTGTGACGGACAACAAGTTCCCCGACGACGCCTCCTGCCTGGATTACATCCGTTCTGTGATGGCGAAGGTCGGGCGTATGCCTGATGCCGGCTTCAACCGGATTGCTTCTGTCCAACCGAAGCTGAACGAGCAGGAAATCTATGGGGTCCTACCGGAGACGAGGGATAAGCCCTACGATATGCGTGACTTGATCCTGCGTATGGTCGACGACAGTGCGTTCGACGAGTACAAGGAGAAATACGGTCAGACCATACTCTGCGGCTATGCCCGCATTGATGGCTGGTCGGTGGGGATCGTCGCCAACCAGCGCAAGGTGGTCAAGAGCAAGAAAGGGGAGATGCAGCTGGGCGGTGTGATCTTCAGTGACAGTGCGGACAAGGCGGCCCGTTTCATCATGAATTGCAATCAACGGAGAATTCCATTGGTGTTCCTGCAGGATGTGACCGGATTCATGGTCGGTTCCCGCTCCGAGCATGGAGGGATCATCAAGGACGGCGCCAAGCTGGTTAGTGCAGTTGCGAACTCCGTTGTGCCGAAGTTTACAGTCATCGTCGGGAATTCCTACGGGGCCGGAAACTATGCCATGTGCGGAAAGGCATACGATCCCCGTCTGATCGTGGCCTGGCCGGGAGCACAAATCGCAGTGATGGGTGGTGCACAGGCGGCAAAGACACTGCTGCAGATCCAAACCAGTACTTTGAAGGCCCAGGGCAAGGAGCTATCCTCCGAAGAAGAAAAGAAAATGCTGGACACCATAACGGAGAGGTATAACCGCCAGACCTCGCCGTATTATGCGGCCTCCAGACTTTGGGTCGATGCCATCATCGATCCCCTAGAGACCCGTCGCTGGATCTCCATGGGTATCGATGCTGCTAATCACGCCCCTGTTGAGCGTGCTTTCAATGTCGGGGTCATTCAGACCTGAGGCGTGCCTAGTGAATTTTGAGGCAACATGGCCGGGCGTATGCACAGTCACCGTTAAATCGTAACTTTATTGGCTCTGAATTTGGCCGAGGCCCTATGGCGAACATTTTTGAATTCGATGGATATCGTCCGGTGGTGCATGAAAGTGCGTTCATCCACCCCAATGCCACCGTCACCGGTAATGTGGTGATCGGTCGGGACGTGTATGTCGGTCCGGGAGCGGCCATTCGCGGCGATTGGGGCGAGATCATCATCGACGACGGCTGTAATGTCCAGGAAAATTGTACGATCCATATGTTTCCCGGCACTACGGTTCGCCTCTATGAAAGTGCTCACATCGGTCATGGCGCCATCATTCATGGTGCGACCATCGGTCGTAACTCGCTTGTGGGGATGAATGCTGTACTGATGGACCATGTGGTGCTCGGTGATGAATCCCTGGTAGGCGCATTGTCCTTTGTGCCCGAGGGAATGGTCATTCCGGCACGAAAGATCGTCGTCGGAAATCCGGCGAAGATCGTCCGCGACATGACCGACGAAATGATCGATTGGAAGTCCAGAGGCACCCGACTTTACCAGTCTCTTCCTGCCGACCTGCATCGCAGCCTGATCGCTTGTGAACCGCTCCGTGAAATACCCGAAGGCAGGGTAAGCAGGTCTATGACCTATCAAAGTTGGACCCGAACCAGAAAAAACGATACTGAACCCACCACAGACGACCTATGAAACGGCTGATTTTTCTTTTGTTGATAGCGTGTTGTTTACTGTCACAAGGACTGAGAGCACAGGTTCCGGTCATTCTCCGTGTGCTTGCTTCGGAGCAGCACGATACCATCGGTTGCAATGTTGTTCGAGAAATTGTTCGTATCAGTCACCAGGAGATCATGAAGGGGACGGCTAAACTGTGGAATGGTCCCGGCAAGGAGATTCGGATTCTGCCTGCCAGCCTTCAAAAGATCGATGAACTTTCCAAGACCTCATTCCTTGAGCAGGACATTGTCTTTGTATATGAATTCTGGAATAACCAAGACGGACAACTGACCAGCACCACCGGTGGATTCCTGTTCTCGAACAAGAATCGTTCGGGCGAGGATATCGAGTATGGCTACGTCGAGTACGCGGAGCTACAGGGCGCTTTTACACGTGAAAGAATCGATGCCAACCCCAACGGCAACTACAATGCCACACTGAGCAATTACATCGATTCGAAGGCTTTTCACTACAACCTCATCCAATTCGCCGGCAAAGTGGTCGACAATGTGGCCGAATCCAGACGAATACGTGATGAATATGTCGGTAAGTCACGTTTCAATCCATCCCTTTTCGGTACAATCGAGGTGCCCAAAAAAATGGTCGAATGGTCGCTTGATCCCGTGAAGGATGCTTCCACCCAAAAAGCTTCAGTAGGGAATGATTTTTTAAAGAAACTCGATAGCCTGATGAAGTCCAACGAAGATCTGTTTGTCGAATTGGGCGGTTATGAGCTCCTTCATCGTCAATCCAGGAGGAATTGGAAAGTGACTCGATTGTTGGTGAGGGAAATCTGGAAAAAAGTGAACAACGAGCTCCTTTTTGATCCGATCGAAACGGTTGTTTTCATCAACGATGAACCCTTGATGACCATGTCCTATCAGCTGATTGTTTCGAAAGGACTCGCCATCGACGACCGGAACCTGATCGACTGCATTCGGAAAAAGGAATTCAATTACGCCATCCGCAAGCTGAACAGCCAGGAAGTGATGCGGGGTGAATCCATGCAATACCAGAAGGCTTTGCTCACTGCCCCGTGGAACAACATCACAGGTAATCTCAAATAAGCAATAATCTTCCCAACCAAGAGCAAAAACAGTACGTGAAATATGAGTAAGATTAAATTCGGAACAGACGGCTGGCGAGCCATTATCGCCGATGAATTCACCGTGGCCAACGTGGCTCGCGTAGCCGAGGGCACGGCCCTATGGCTGAAATCGCGCCATGAAAATCCCGAGATCGTATTGGGACACGATTGCCGTTTCGGCGGTCGGTTGTTTTGTGAAACAATTGCAAAGGTGATGTCGGTTCATGGTATCAAGACGTCCATGTCGCATGGGTTTGTCTCCACACCTATGATCTCTCTTGGTGCTGTTCAGCTCAACAAGGACCTGGGCATCATCATCACCGCGAGTCATAATCCTCCTGCCTACAACGGATTCAAGCTGAAGGGTGCATTCGGCGGACCGCTTCAACCCGCTTTCGTTGCTGAAATCGAGGAGTTGATCCCCGATCAGTGCAGCATCGACTTGTGCAAAATGGAGTTTGATGCGCTCGAGGGCAGCGGGGCTGTTGAATTCGTTGATCTGGAGACACGGTACTGTGATCATGTCAAAGCGCATTTCGATCTCGATTCAATTCGGAGTTCCGGACTAAGGCTCGCCTATGATGCGATGTATGGTGCAGGCCAGAATGTGATGAAGCGGCTTCTTCCCGATCTTACCTTTCTCCATTGTGATTACAATCCTTCATTCATGGGCCAGGCCCCTGAACCGATTCACAAAAACCTGACGGAATTCTCCACCCTGATCCGAACGGATGGTAAGATCGATTCAGGTCTGGTGACAGACGGAGATGCAGACCGGCTCGGTTTCTATGACAGCCGTGGCCACTTCATCGACTCCCATCACATCATTCTCCTCCTGGTTCACTACCTGTGCAAGTACAAGGGGTTGAAAGGGAAAGTTTGCACTGCATTTTCCACCACCCCGAAAGTGGAGAAGCTGGCCAGGCATTACGGACTCGAGGTGGAAACGGTTAAAATCGGATTCAAATTCATTGCTGAGATCATGCTCAAAGAAGATGTGCTGCTGGGAGGAGAAGAGTCTGGCGGAATCGCCATCAAAGGGCATATACCCGAACGTGATGGCATTTGGATGGGTCTTACACTTTGGGAATTCATGGCAAAGAGTGGTAAAACCCTGGGCGGCCTTATTGAAGAGATATACGATATTGTCGGTCGCTTCGCTTTTGAAAGGAACGACCTGCATATCCGCGAAGAGATCAAACAGAAAGTGCTTGCCAATTGCAAAGCGGGATCCTACAAAGCCTTCGGCGAGTTCAACGTGGTCCGAACGGATGATCTCGATGGATTCAAGTATTTCTTCAACGACAACGACTGGTTGCTGATACGCGCTTCCGGGACGGAGCCAGTCCTTCGTACTTATGCGGAAGCATCAACGGCCGAGGAAGCGAACCGCATCCTTCTGGCTGCGAGAGAGACCTTCCTGTCCTGAATCAAATGCTGTGATCCGTTTGCCGGTGCCCGAACTGTACCTCAATCCCAGGTGGTGGGCGGTGTTGCTGATAGTATGCTCATCGCACCTCGTTCATGCGCAGGACTCGCTTCGACTTTCTTTTTTAGAACCCGCAGACCATTTTCGACACGATCGTGCACGAATGGTGATAATTGGAGCCGGGACTGCCTACGTAGGAGGGATGGGCTTGTTGTACGGGGCCTGGTACAGGGATTATCCCCAGAGCGGTTTTCATTTTTTTGACGACAGGGAAGAATGGTTGATGATGGATAAGGTGGGTCATACCGGGTCCGCCTATACGCTGTCGCGTTGGGCAGGTACGATGGTTGCATGGTCGGGTGTTGAAAGGAAAAAGGCTGCCTTTGCCGGTGCCGGTATGGGAATGTTGTTTCTTTCGACCGTGGAGGTGTTCGATGGTTTTTCGGATGCATGGGGTTTTTCCGTCACAGACATGATCGCCAACACAGCCGGAGCGGGTCTTTACCTTGGCCAGGAGCTGGGTTGGGGGGAACAAAGGATCCAATTCAAATTCTCCTATTCGCGGGATCCGCTTGCCCAACTGAGGCCCGATGTATTTGGATCGTCACTCGCCGGGAATGTGTTGAAAGATTACAACGGCCAGACGTATTGGTTGTCATTCAATTTGAAATCGCTGGGCGTTCATCAAGGAATACCTGACTGGTTGAATTTAGCTGTCGGATACGGAGCAGGTGGGATGCTCACTGCTGTGTCCGGGGAGTCTTTCGACGGCGGAAATGATCCGGGTGGACGTTACAGACAGTTCTATTTGTCACCGGATATAGACTGGACCCGTATTCCGGTGCGCAAGCCTTGGCAGAAAACCGTTCTGATGATTCTGGGATGTATCAAACTACCGGCGCCGGCGATGGAGTGGAGAAGCGATGGTCGATTGGTATGGCATGGCCTGCAGTTTTGAAAAGTCCATTGCCGTCCTGTCCGGACCTATTTCTTCCGGTTTTTCTTTTCCGGATCCTCGTGAAAAAAGTACTTGACTTCAACACCGAAATAATCGCCTTGCATCTGTGTGCGGCCGATTGTGGCGTATGTGCCGGCGAAATCTCCATCAGGATAAGTCTCGATGATGTTGGTGTAAACGGTTTGAAGTCCGCGGTGGTAGTAGGCTCCAACGTAGACGGTTCCTGATGTTTTTGTCCGCCATTCTATACCTAACCGGGCTGATACTGCCGAATTCACTTTCCTCTCCCGGGCACTATATTGCAGGGTTTGGGGACCCGAAGTCGAAACATCAGAAGGGAAAATGTCAATCGATGCTCCCATTCCTCCGCTCATCCACCATCGCTGATCCAGTTGGATGAAGACGAGTCCGCTCAGAGGGATCTCGTAACCGATGATCGAAAAATCTCCCTCTTCACGAACCAGGGGGTCGTCTACATCAAATCTGTAGTTCCTTTTGGTATACACGATGCCGGTTTCTAAAGAAAATCGGTTGTTCAGGCCGTGACGCACGAACCCACCGTAACTGATACCGCTTTGCTGAACCTGAGTGAAAGTGCTGGAGCTATCGCTGAAAGTCACTGGTCCTGTGCGGAAATATCGGCTTGGAAAGCCGGGACGTAATCCGATTCCAAAGGTGGTATGGCCTTTTTGTGCCGTGGACACGAATGGAAGCAGGAAAAGTGAAATCAACAATAACCTGAGCATGCCTGCAAAATAAGTGAAAAGGAGATTCAATTTCGTCTGATGGGCTACCGTATCATTGCCGAATTGCGCAAAAAAAGAAAGCCGTCGGTGGAGACGGCTTTCTTTATCAAAAGGGGAGACTTTTAGCGGAACATGATCCTTTGGCTGAAATCGGAACGGTCGGAACGGACGTGTAAGAGGTACATGCCCGGCTCAAGGCCTTTTCTTTCCATAAGGAAGGTGGTTTCGTTGATTTCATTTTGAACGACAACGCGCTTGCCGCTGACATCAAACAATTCAATCGAGTTGATCCTCTCGCCATTGGTTGTGCTGATATTCAACATTTCGGTGGCTGGATTCGGAGAGATGGAAAGGCCGTTTTTGATGATACTGTTTTCGTTCAGTGACTGGCTGATGGTGGGCAGACCAAGGCATTCCTTGATCCTTGGTGTAGAATAACGCATGATGGTGTCGAGGTAAGAAAGTGCCTTGGCCTTCGACATGTCGGGGTTGGTCAGCAGGGCATTGGAGTACACCTGTGGTCCTGTGGCGTTGTAGGGGGGAGGAGTGAAGTTGGTGGCGATGAAAACAACAGTGGATGAATCGTACCATTCCCAAGGGCCGGATTGAACGACGGGATTGGTGATGAGCGGATAGAGTCCGGGATTGTTTCCGTTCAGGGCGTTCGCATAGGTGCCAAGAGCATCATTGTCAACCGGCAGGAAACAGTTGTTGTTTCCGTACTGGTTCGCACGCTCGATGGTTTGAAGGCTTCCGGCTACATCCACTACGAAATCACCGGTGGTAGGTACAGTAACCGCACCGCTGTCGTAAGGGGCGTAAGGATCACCTACAACGTGAAAACTCAGCATCGGAATGTCTCCGTCTTCGAGCCAGCTGATGTCACCCAAAGCTCCGCCCATGTTCATGATCATGCTCACGTTGCTTGTGTTGTTGGGTGAGTTGTTCGGGTTGTTCAACTGGGGAATGCCGCCGAAACCTTCGAAATCACCCAGCAAAGCCTGGTTCACATACGATTGTCCGGGGACGAATCCGTAGTTGGGGTCGAGAGTGCTGGCGAGGAACTTCGGCAGGGAGATCTCTGCAGGATTGTTCAATGTGCCGTAGGCCAGTGTGATGTAACCTCCTGATCCGAAACCTGCCAGAATGATCTTGGTGGTATCGATGCCGTATGTATTGCCGCCATTGGAAACATTCGACTTGAAATGCCTTGCACAGGCTTTTGCATCCTGAATGCCGCGGTATACGGCTTGAAGCAGCGTACCGGTTCGGATATCCTGGCCGGTAGGTCCTGTGGCAAGGGGATTCCATCCCAGTCGGTAAGTCATTGAAGCAGCAACGTATCCGCGCTTGGCGAAGGTCTGGCACATGGCCACAACGTTACTGTCGCGTTTTGTCCCTGTAGGAGAACCGTTGATGATCATCGGAAGGAAGCTGCCGGTGTGTACAACGATGACCAAAGGCCGGTTGGTTTCGGTATCGCCGGCAGGAGTGTACAAATCCATCTTCAGATCTTCAGGGGCGGGTCCGCCACCTGCTAAGGCTCCGATGACGGTGATGTTGTTTCCATAGATCACGTCCGGAGTGAAATTCACGGAAGAGAAGTATTCGTCGATGTACCGCGTTTGAGCAGGTGCGTTAAATGCAGCCATGGTGCAGGCTGAGAGCAGAAGCAGGGAGTAGAGTTTCCGAATCATGTGTGGAGGTTTTTTCGTGCTTAAAGATAGGTACAACTTGAATTCCGGGCCTCAGCCGATAACTGACTTCAATCGGATCCGCGATTTTTTGGGAGTTGGTGCAGTTGGTCGGGCAGAATGTATTATTTTGCAGGTGTGGTTCGGGTATGTCATTTTTTGACTGCGTTTGTGATCGCCCTCCAAGCGGGGCTCGGTTCGGCCTATGGCCAATGTACAGCCTCTTTTCCTTTCGTGGAAGACTTTGAATCCGGGCCGACCGGTTGGACGGTTTCCGGTGCCAATGCCGACTGGACCTGGGGAACACCTGCCAAAGTCCGCATTTCTTCAGCCGGCGAAGGGAATTTCTGCTGGATCACAGGTGGCCTCAGTTCAGGTCCATACAACGCCGGTCAGAAATCCTGGCTGGAATCCCCTTGCTTCGATTTCGGCAGCCTTAGCTATCCCCAGCTCTCTTTCCTCATTTTTTGGGACACCGAACGTCAGTACGACGGTGGTAATGTGCAGTATTCGGTGAATGGAGGTCAAAGCTGGATCAATATTGGCAATTCAGGAAGCACGGGTAGCTGTGGTTTTTTGAATTGGTTCAATTCGGGATCGATCACGAACCTTTCAGGTCTGGCATCTCCGCAGCAGGGGTGGTCAGGAACGACTGTCTCCGGCGGAGGGTCGTGCCAGGGTGGGGGAGGCAGTGGTTCCTGGCTCAGGGCCACGGCTTGCATGCCTTACCTGGCCGGTTTTGGGGATGTCAGGTTCCGCTTTACATTTTGCTCCGGTACCACCTGCAACGACTACGACGGCATTGCCATTGACAGTTTTGCCATCAACGACCTGGTTCCGCCTTCGATAGGATTCGAATACACCTGCCTGGGTGATACCGCCGTTCAGTTCACGGGAAGTCAAGGCGATTGTCCGACGGCCTACTCCTGGATTTTCAACGATCCCGCCTCGGGAGGGAACACGTCATCTATTCAGTCTCCCGTCCATGTCTTTTCCGGTTCCGGAAATTTCCCTGTTCAATTCACCATTACCGAACGGTGTTTTGGAGCCATCACGGTAGAGCGCACCCTCGTATTTCCCGAGGTCCGTGAGCTGATCAGCAGCGAGTCGTGTGAAGGCAATCGCGACGGGGCCATCGTACTGGAAGTGAACGGCATCAACAATCCACAAGTCCAATGGAGTACGAATCCGCCGGTTCAAGGCCTCTCGATTGATGGCTTGGCCGCTGGTACCTATTCGGCTACCATTACCGGCGATTCGTCCTGTCTGGTGCGATTCGAGTATCAGGTAATGGTTGACAGTAATCCGATCGTAACCAACCTTCCTGATATCATCCGCTTCTGCAGGGGGGAAGAAGTGCTGCTGGATCCCGGTAATTTCAGTACCTACATCTGGTCGGATGGCAGTACCCTGCCTCAACTGGCAGTGAGCGATACCGGTTTGTTCTTTGTCACCGTTACGGATGCAAGCGGCTGTTCTGCTACCGATTCCGTTCTTCTTTCCGACAATTGCTTTACCGGAATCTATGTGCCCGGTGCATTTTCTCCCAATAGCGACGGTCTCAACGATAAGTTCCGATCCTGGTCAGCTGATGTGGAGAATTTTTCGCTGAAGGTTTACAACAAGTACTCCCGGGTGCTGTTTGAAAGCACCGATCAGGACGCCGCCTGGGATGGCCGTTACGAGGGACGGGATTGTCCGGAGGGCGTTTACATCTGGTTCATTCGTTTCGATGGTCCGGACAAGAAGGGTCGCTCGCTCTCCGGCAAGGTCAGTTTGATCCGGTAGTCGTAGTTCTCTGATGGGGTTATGGACGCGTACGGATGAAAAGTCCTGCAATTGAGGATGTGATTAATCCGATAGCCGGCAAAGCCAAGACGCCTATCAGGATGTAATTCTGAAGATTCAACCGTGAGGCTGCATCACCGTCATCTGCATACTGACCAATCGATACGTTGTAACGAACCATGGCGGGAAAAAAATCCGGGTTCACCCATGTATTGAAAATCCATAGAACAAGTGGGACCAATGCAGCGGCAGCCAGCGAAATGCCGGTTCCAGCAATCAAAGTTCTTCTGTAACTGATCCTCCCTCCGTAGTGTTGTTTTTGTTCAATCATTCCCTTTACGATGAAAAATGCAGAAGGAATGACGAAAAGATTCGATGAGAATGCCTGCTGGGCGATGTACCTGCCTTGAAGGCCGATCATGAATTCCAGGCATAGCCAGAGAAGGTATGACCCTCCGATAATCAAGCCCCATTTCATTGCATTGGCCATTTCTTTCCGGTCATTTGTATCTGTAATGTAAATAAAATTCCAAAGCTGCGCAAACGTTGGGTCGGACAGTACCCTTTTCGGTTGATAGTCTTACCTTACACTATTAGGTTTTATTCGGGTTTGGCGTAATTTTACAATGAAAATAGTAGATGATCGTTCAAAGTATAAACCCGATACCCCCGAAAAACGTTACCTGTAAGACAAGCGACTTATGAAAATCAAATCACTCGTTTTATTTACCCTTGCGGCTCTCCTGGTGACCTCCTGTCAGGATAAGGATGATGCTTCACCTTCGTCCCCTACTTCAGGCTCGGTCGTTGTGGATATCACCAACGTGATGGGCAATACCAATGTGGATGAAACCGGGAGTACATCGTACACCACCAACGCCGGAGAAACCTTTACGGTCACGAAGTTGAAATACTATCTCACCAATTTTCAGCTGCTGAAGAATGGAGAGGTCAAGTACACTATGCCCGAAAGCTATTTCCTCGTTGATGAGTCCGACCAGTCCACCACGAAGCTCACTCTTCCCAGGGTGCCTGCAGGTGACTACGATGCAATACGGTTTCTGATCGGTGTCGATTCGCTGAGGAATGTCAGCGGTGCCCAGACCGGAGCGTTGGACCCCGCTTACGGTATGTTTTGGACCTGGTCTACCGGTTATATCTTCTACAAACTGGAAGGCAAGTCTCCTTATTCGACTTTGGTCGACAGTACATTTAATTTTCACATTGCGGGATTCCGGAATTCGAACAATACCAACGCCATCCGCGAGGTAGTGATCGGATTCAATGGAGACATACTAAATGTTACGGGTGGTCATTCACCCGAGCTGCACCTATTCGTCGACCACCTCAGGTTTTTCAATGGGCCACCCAACCAGATGATCATCAACGGCAACGAGAATGTCATGACCCCTGGTCCGCGTTCGTTATTGTATGCTGATAACTACGCCGGCTTGTTCTCTTACGACCACATTCACGAAGATTCCCACTGATAGTCCATCATTACCCGTATTCGTCCCTGGATTGAAGCAATCGATCATCACCATCTGAAAATGAACAGCAGCCTTCTTCGAAATTCACTTCGGAAATTGTGGATCACTTTTCCTGTACTGCTGATGATCGGTTGTGGTCCTGATGAGGGCCCTGAGCCTGTCGCACCGGGTGAGGAACCCATTTCTTTCAGTGTTCCCAATGGCTTTCCTCAGCCTGTTTACAGTTTTCAGAATAATCCGCTTACGCAGGAAGGATTTGAATTGGGCAGGAAATTGTTCTATGATCCTATCCTCAGCCGCGACAGCACCGTTTCTTGCGGCAGTTGTCACCAGCAGAGCGTCGCCTTCGCGCATGCCGATCATCAATTCAGCCATGGAATTGATGATTTGATCGGTACCAGGAATTCGCCCGGATTGTACAATCTCGCCTGGTTCCCCAACTTCATGTGGGACGGTGGCGTGAACCATTTGGAGGTTCAACCCTTGGCTCCAATTACCAATCCGGTTGAAATGGACGAGACCATGGCCAATGTGTTGGTCAAGCTCCGTAGAAACCAGACGTACAGGAGCCTTTTCCTTTCCGCTTTCGACAGTGACAGCATCACCACGCAACGGGTGATGTATGCCATGGCGCAGTTCATGGGTGCGATGGTTTCTGCTTCCTCCAGGTACGACCAATATCGTCAAGGGACCGGTTCTTTCAGCCCAAGCGAAATCAACGGACTCAACCTCTTTCGGACACATTGCGAAAGCTGTCACAAAGAACCCCTGATGACCGACATGCAATTCCGCAACAACGGATTGGATCCTCAGTTCGCCTCTGATCCCGGAAGGGCCATGATCACCGGCATGCCCCAGGATTCTGGATTGTTTCGTGTGCCGTCGCTCAGAAATGTTGTCCTCACCAAACCCTTTATGCACGACGGACGTTTCTCATCCCTCACGCAGGTACTGAATCATTATTCAACCGGTATCGTGCAGAGCTCCACGCTGGATCCGCATTTCAGCAACGGCTCCATACCGCTTACCTCACAGGATAAAACCGATATCATTGCCTTTTTATACACCCTGACCGACCAGCGTTTTATCAGTGATCGACGGTTTTCGGAAGTGCAATGATCCACAAACCGATTAAGGAGAGATCTGATTCACGGATCGGCCCTGTTGTCAACATTTGTGTGTAGAAAAGTGAATACAGGCCTGTACCAATGTCCTGGGTCATTGAAGGTACATTTGACAAACACCTGTATTGAAAAGGGTAGTCGGATCTTCAGTCTTCGCTTTATTCCTCTTGTTGTTAATAGCAGCAGGTTACTTTTATTTTCAAGCGAAAAGAGATGACCGCGGTTCGGTTTTAATGGCGGTACCGTCCGATGCACTCTTTCTTTTGACCTGCCATCCCGGCTCTGGAGAGTTAAGGCAATTTGGCCAAACCGATTTTTTTAAGAGCGATGATGAGAACGATTGGGAGTATAAGGCTTCCCATGTCTTATCGGAACTGGATTCTTTGGCCGCTAACAATGAAAAATGGAGCAGGATTTTTGACCAATCTCCCTTGTACCTGAGTGGTCATCACAGCGGAAACGGGGAGGTGGGGGTGATCTATTATTTCTCGATTCACCAGGCTGTAGTGGCTTCTTTGGACAAGCTTTGCTTTTCCCTCGTCAAGGCCAAAGACGCGGTCAGGCTTCGGCGTTCCGGCCAGGTCGAGATTCACGATCTGGTGACCCGTGATGGTCGTTCATTTTCCTGGACGATTTCACAGGGTGTATTCATGTGTACGTTCACCCCTTATTTGCTCGAGGATGCACTCCGTCAGCAAGCTCAGGAACTTTCCTCGACCATGGTGACGACCATGCCTGATTTCATTCAGGAAAGTGCCAATTCGTTGACCCTGGCCGTTCGGTATTCATTCGTCACCCGATTTCTTGACACGCAACTGAAGAGTGATGCCAAACGATTGCTGAAGCCCCTGTCTCGTTTTGGTGAGTGGACGATCCTGTCTTTGGAAATTTCCGGGCAATCGTTGGCGTTTCACGGTCAGACACTCCCAGCAGATACCTTCTCCTTCGTCCGTCTATTCACCACACAACGTCCGGTCAAGTGGACCGTAATCCGGAATTTGCCAGTCAACACGTTGAGTTGTATCGCATGGGCCATGGATGATCCGGCGGATTTCATTCAGCAGTTGAACAGGGACGGCGTAGCAGGCAACCCGGAAGATGTCAGGCTCAGGGATCATTTCAAACCCTGGGTTGGACAGGAGATCGCAATGGTTGTTCAACGCCAATTCACGGATTCTGTACGGGATCAGCCTATCGCCCTATTCCGGATTCGCAATGAGCAGGCCTGCCGGTCATATCTAAGACTTTTGGAGGGAGAATCGGGAAGTCGGGAGGAGACCTATCTCGGTATACCAATTCGATTGATTCAACGCCCGGGGATTTTGAAGTCCGTTTTCGGTCCGGTTTTCGAACCGGTCAACAGGTTTTATTATTCCATCATCGATGGCTATCTGGTAGTGGCCAATCAGGCTTCCGCACTGCGTGGATTTATCGATGCGTATAAGAGCGGTAATCGGTTGGTTGGGGATCCCAGGTTCCTGCTCGCATTCTCGAAAATTCCGGAAAAAGGCAACACACTTTTCTTTGTTGACCTTTCCAAGTACGAGCGCAATGCCCCCGGGTTTTTAAAGGACAAAACAAACGACTGGATTCCTCAAGTCGCTTCCAGTGCCCATCGTCTTGGAATATTCTTGTTTTCCATGCATCAGTCCAATGGCATTTTCCTAACTCAAGGGGTGCTTGAGCACATTGGTGAGAATCGGGATTCCACACATTTACAGCAACCGGCTCCTTCCGATTCTGTTCAGGAAAACACATTGCCATCCGAATTTTAGTTTTTTGAATTTCCGGGCTGTTCATCAATCGAATTTCGCGGATTGGGTTGAGTGAAGTCCGGGATTGACTTTTGTGACTGTAAGCCGTATCTTTTAAATTAATTCATGTGTAATGGAATTGAACCGAATTTGTGTTCGGATTAATCCAGGCAAGAAGTAACAAATACTTCAGACCGCCCACCATTTTTCAGAATGCGGTTTCAGGATTGTGACTTTCCACATCCTTTTTCTCCTTTTTCAATAACCGAAGGTCTTAATAGGACGCCCGCCAAACGTAATACGCTGCTGACCAATAAATTGGTAAAAGTAAATTTAAAATTGGCGAAATTTGCCATAATTATCATGTGTTCACTTATTTGTAAGTGTATTTTCTATTGACACAATGATGTTCTTTTTGTAAATTGTTGAAAAATAACCAATTAAAAAAATAAACCCCTAAAAACTAAAACTTATGAAAAAGCAATCATTTCTCTTCAAACAGGATTCTGTATTCAAGGCTTGCATTAAAGCACTAACCAAGCGCGAATTCAGTATTGTGGACAAGGATGCCAGTGTGGGCAGGATTCAGGCTTCGTCAGGTAGCGGGATTTTTGAGCCCAAGATCATGGTTGAAATTCACATCGAAGGAACAGAGGACAATACATCCAGTGTGAACATTCGAACCAAAGTGGTAAAGCAAGGGTTGTTCAGTAAAAAAATAGACGCCTTCATGGAAGAGCGCTTAATCGACACCCTTTACAAGTTCATTTCTCCACGTACAAGCTACTTTATGGAAATGAACCAGCTGGCAGCGAATGCAGCCTAAAGGGCAAATTCCAGAGGTACGCTAATACTTCGGTAGAAGCTTGGAAAAGCGTCTTCATGGAAGACCTATGGCAGCACTTCAGGTCGATCTTGAGGCTTTAAGGTGTTACATGATTGCTGCGGTTTGGTATTGAGAATTACAACCCGGCATATAAAAAAGGCCGCGCAATCGTGCGCAGCCTTTCATTTGACTTTTCGTAGTGATGATTATTCCAATGTGAAATCAACCCTGCGGTTCATGGGGTTCAATGATTTTGCAACAGGTTCGTTCTTTCCTTTGCTCTCGGTACGGATGCGTGCAACATCAATTCCGTAGTGGCTGGTCAAGTGCTGCTTGATATTTTCGGCCCTACGCTGACCTAAGCGAATGTTCTCCTCGACACTGCCTGAAGAGTCGCAGTTGCCTATGATTTTGAGCTTGATGTTGGGATTGGCACGCATGGCGCGTGCAATGGTCAGCAAGCGGTCGTGGTAAATGGATTTCACTGATGATGAACCCATGTCGAAGAATACGGAGGGCAAGTATCCGGTACCGCGACCGGCAACACCTGATGTTCCTGAAGCTCCCGCTCCACCAGCTTCAGCATAGCCGGTGGCTGAGCTGTCACCGTTTGCTCCATCGTTTCCAAAAATTCCGCCGGCTCCGTATTCACCCGGAGGCGCAAGTGTGATTCCCTGGAAATTGATCACGGCTCCGGGAGGAGTATTCGGTTCGAGGTCTCGGCTATCAGCCACACCGTCACCATCGGTATCCAGTTCCTGCCCTAAAGCATCCACTTTCACCCCTTTGGGTGTGAATGGGTCGGCATCATTTATGTCGATGATTCCGTCAGCATCCGTGTCGATGGCAGTGCCATCACCATATACTTTCGCGCCCTCGGGCGTGTTGTTGTCCTTGTCAAAAAGATCCGATATGCCGTCCTTGTCCTTGTCGCCGGAGACAATGTCGATCTTTTCTTTTAGGTCTGCGATGTCATTGTACACCACTTCCATCGGATTGACCCATTCCATGGCTTTGTTTTTCTTGCCAAAGGTGTAGTGCACACCGATGGTGAACATGGCATAGTTGTCGGTTTCCGAATTGACCTTTCGCGTGGCATCAACATTATCGGAAAATGTTTTTCGGTATTCAAGTGCGGCACCTATGCTGATCTTGTTGATGTTGTATTTAAAGCCAAAGCTAAAAGGGATCATCAGTTCAGTGATCTTGCCGGATGAGCGCTCGACAGCTGTCGACGCCGAGTCACGGCGAACGTCGGTATCGAAGCCGAAGAAACCAATGCCCAGGCTTGTGGTGAGGTGGAAGTTTTTATTGCGATTCAGGAAGGAGATGTTTCCGAAATTGTAAACCAGCTCAAGGGTTCCCTCGTTTACCGCTGTACTGTATTTGACAGGCCATTTTTTCAGTGAATCTATGGGCGATCCTTCCGAATCAAATTTGTTCAGGTATTCGTCATCGTATCCCTCGAAACGAGTAAACATTCCCCTGCCACGGATGCCTATCGAATGGGTGATCTGGTATTGCGCACTTAGACCGAAAGCAGGGAGAAACATGCCTTGATTCAAATAGCGGTTATTGTTGCCTCCGGAGCCTTTGAGAAAATCAGAGAAGAGGTAGCTCGCACCGACATGAATGCCTGCAGACACACGATCGAAGTCGGCAGTTCGAGGTAGACCGTATGCAGAGGTAGCGCCCGCCTCCGTGTCTTGTGCTTGAAGTTGCTGAAGCATTCCAAGGACAGCGAGAATGCAAAGCAAAAGTGTTTTAAATTTCATTGGTTTGGTTTGATTGTGGTGGCAATATTAAACATATTTTCTCATTGCAAACCCCAATGCCGGAGGGGCAAGTCATGGACGAAATGTGATGTGCTTTGTTCCTTTGTTTGATTCGTTCGATAAAACATCCAAAATGAATCGCAAATGCGAGGAGTCGTTGACAAAGTCCAAGTTGTCCGAATCGATGATTATAACGCTATGATTCTCAATGGTTTTTAAATGGTCCAAATAGCGGTGACTGATTTTGTCAAGATAATCCTCCGTGATTTCCTGTTCGTAAGGCCTTCCTCGTTTGCGTATGTTTTCTAGCAGTTTGCCAGAACTTTTATGCAAGTACACCAACAAATCAGGTTGTTTCAACCCGCCTTCGATCATTCGAAAGAATCGGGTGAATAAATCGAGCTCGTCACCCTTCAGATTGACGCTGGCGAAAAGAAGACTTTTTTCGAAAATATAATCACCGATCAATTTCTGACCAGCTGAAAACGCAATCTGTTGTTCGCGGTGGATCTGACCATAGCGTTCGGCCAGGAACGACATCTCTAATGGGAAGGCGAACCGTTCGGGCTCTTTGTAGAATTGGGGAAGGAAAGTGTTTTCCGCAAAGGATTCCAAGACCAGGTTGGTGTTGAAAATCCTCGACAGGATAGTGGCTAATGAGGTTTTACCCGCACCTATGTTGCCTTCAATGACAAGGTATGGATGTTTGAGCGGATTCTCGTTCATGCGTGCAATTCGAACAGGTTGACTTCGCCCCGGTCGGTACAGGATTGCAAAAGTTGAAGATGAGTCTTACCGGATTCCGGATGGACCATTGCCGGGTAGATTTCACATAATGGAATGAGAGTGAACCGTCTTGCGGGAATACCCGGATGCGGGACCCGCAAGTTCGACTCATGGATAATCCGGTCGTCTAAATACAAGAGGTCGATGTCGATGATTCTAGGTCCCCATTGCTCTTCCCGAATCCGACCTGCGGACTTTTCATGGGAAAGGCATTTCTTCAAAATGGAAAACGGGTCGATGGATGTGCGTATGCCTATGACCTGGTTCAAAAAACCGGGTTGATCAGTTTTGCCCCAGGGTGCGCTTTCATATATCGATGAGGCGGTTTCGTGTTGTCCTATTTCAGAATGCAGGAACTGCATTGCTTTTTCAAGTGAGTCCAGACGGTTGCCTAAGTTGCTTCCCAGAAGAAATATTGCAAGTTGTTTCATTGCAGTACTCCTTAAAGTGTTTTTAGTAAGAAGTCGGTCATTTTGGTATAAAGATGCAACCTCGTTGCCCCACCGGATATGCCATGGTTCTTGTTAGGGTAGATGAACTGTTCGAAGGGCTTGTTTGCTTTGACAAGTGCGCTGACAAAATCCATGGTGTTCTGCATGTGGACATTGTCGTCCGTTGAGCCGTGAACCAAAAGGAAATTTCCTTTCAGATCCTTTGCAAAGTTGATCGGTGAATTTTCATCGTAGCCTTTGGGGTTTTCCTGAGGGGTCTGAAGGTACCTTTCGGTGTATATGCTGTCGTAATACCGCCATGTGGTCACCGGGGCCACAGCGATTCCGGACTTGAAAACACCTCCGCCTTTGGTCAGCAGCAACGAAGTCATGTACCCTCCGAAACTCCAACCCCAGACACCGATTCGGCCGGAATCGACCCATGATCTGCTCTTCAGGAAGCTGACGGCGTCCAGCTGGTCCAACACTTCGGGGCCACCCATGTCCTTGTAGATGCAGTTGGCGAATTCAAGTCCGCGACCGGGTGTGCCTCTGTTGTCAAAACTTGCAACTATGATGCCTTTTTGAGCAAGCATCTGGTGCCAAAGGTAGTTGGGGCCGTCCCAGTCGTCGGTGACGGTTTGAACGCCCGGTCCGCCATAGACGTGCATGAGCACCGGATAGGTTTTTGATGAATCAAAGTCGGGCGGGTAAATGATCCAGCCGTGGATACGCATTCCGTCCCGGGCGGTGAAGCCAAGGGTGTCGGTTCTGCCTAGCCGGTATTCACCGAGCCTTTTCTGCATTTCAAGATTATCCTCCAGCACCCGGATGACCTTGCCTTCAACACTGCGCAATGTGCTGGTGTAGGGTTTGCCGATAGCAGAATGGGTGTTCACGAAGTACTTCATGCCCTGGCTGAAGGTCGCATTGTGGGTGCCTTTTTCAGGGGTGAGGAGTTTTTTCCTGCCCTTCAGATTGATGCTGTAAACGTGTCTTTCCAACGGACTCTTTTCGGTGCTTTGGAAGTAGAATCGTCCTGATTTCTCATCGAATCCGTAAATACGGGTGATCTCAAAGCTGCCCCGGGTGACCTGTGAAAGTAAATTCCCGGTCATGGCATAGTGGTAAATGTGGTTGTAGCCGTCGCGCGTGGATGACCAAGCAAAGCTTTTTCCGTCCTCCATGAAATAAAGGTCGTCCGTCACTTCGATGAAGCTGTTGTTTTGCTCGTGGATAACGGTACGTTCTTTCCCGGTACTGATGGAATGGAATACCAATTCCAGGATGTTCTGATGACGGTTGGAGCGTTGGTAGCTTAGAAGGTCAGGGTCGTTGGTCCATTGAACCCTCGGCATGTATTCCCAAACGGAATCGGTAGTGAATACGGTCCGGTCTTTTCTATCGGCTAGGTTGTATACATGAAGCTCAACTTTGGAATTCTCTTCTCCCGCCTTTGGGTATTTGTAGCGTTCTTCCTTCGGATAGAGCGCACCGTAGTACGTCAGGTTGAATTCCTTGACGCGGCTTTCGTCGAATCGGTAGTAGGCCAGGTGAGTCCCGTCAGCCGACCAATCGTAGGCGACATCCATGCTGAACTCCTCTTCGTAAACCCAGTCTGTAGCCCCGTTGATGACCTCGTTGCGACGTCCGTCGGTGGTCACTGCAATTTCATCTCCGGAATCGATCCTGAAAATAAAAAGGTTGTTATCTTTTACATAAGCCAGCTTTAAGCCGTCCGGAGAAAAGCTGCCGTACATCGCTTTTCCTTTACCCGTCACCCGCATGAGCCTCTTCCCGTTGCGTTCATAAATCCAGTAGTCCTCTCGGCTTGAATGCCGGTATATTGCTTCCGGGTCGACATGCAGCAATATGCTCTTCTCGTCTGGGGAAAAGGTGTAGTCGCTGAATTCCAAAGTGTCACCACTGCGGATCAATGCGGATGGATGAAGAATGGTGTCGGTAGGCTGCCCCGTCTTGAACGAGTACCGGACGATGGCGTTTCCTTGCGGGGTTTCTGCAAGACTCGTGTAGTGCTCGCCATCATTCAAAGCCCTGAATCCACCGATGGTGCGGGCGAACAGTTTCGGACTTCCCCAGATGTCCTCGATTTTCAGGAGGCCGGGTTGTGCGTAAAGAACGATGGAGGACAATGTGATTAGAAGTGTGATGCCTGCCTTGCGCATGTTTTTTCGAAAGTTGAATTTGGATTAGCTGTATGCCTTCAAACCTATGAAAAAAAGACGCAAAAAGTGAAAGTCCAACCGGGATTTGCGCTACTTTTGTGGCCCACCAAAATAATGAAAAAGGACCTTTTTGTTTTTATCATCCTGTTAACATCGGTTTCCTCTGTTTTTGCTCAAACGCGTCATGGGGTGGTTAATTATTCAGTCGTCTACAGGTCAACCGACCTGTCTGAGGAGGAGATTTCCATGCTGCCATCCGAGGCCTCGATTGTTTTCAAGAACGATTTGATGCGGATGAACATGTCAATGGGCATGGGGATGGAAAGTGCGGTCGTTGTCCAAAAGGACCGGGTCCATGTGCTCATGGATGTCTTGGGTAATAAATTCGCTTTGCGTACTTCCAGGGATGAAATCCGCAAGGACCCGAACGGGAATAAACCATTCGTCCTGAAGCAAATGACCGATGAGTACAAGGATATTTCCGGTTACCGCTGCAGGAAGGCGGTGCTTGCCGCCCCCGAACAGGACGACATGACCGTTTGGTTCACGGATCGCCTGAAATCGTCAGCCATCTGGTATTATCAGATGGATGGAATTGACGGATTTCCGATGGAGTTTGACTTGACGGCAACGGGTATGGCTATACGAATGGCAGCAAAGTCCGTCTCTACGGAATTACCCGGTGATCAGGAATTTATTGTAGGAAAGGAATATCGAATATTAACTCAAGAGGAATTGAACAAGATGATGGGGGGCGGCCGTTAAGGTCCGGTCCGTCTTTTTT
>JAULUX010000159.1:0-3463 GCA_032111385.1 Bacteroidia bacterium | reverse complement strand
TCTTTTCATGAATAACCATTCGGATATCATTTTCGTTATCCTTTTGACTTCCCTACTTTTGCATCGGCAATAGACAGTAAGCTTGTTAGGTGAGGTTACTGAATGAACACAGGCTGCTGCCCGGAAATGTCGAGAGACGCCAATGGGTAGAACAGGCTTGGTCGGGTTAAGGCCTAGCATAAAGCAGCTTTCCGAATTACACGGAATACGTCATTCTGAACTAAAACTAAACGTGGAGCCCTGAACGCCTCGTTTTGGCATTCTTCTACGGTAAACCTGTGAGCTGCTTTATTTCCTGAACCGTATAAACGGGGATAGGCTCAATGGAAATCGAAGTCCAAAAACCGAGAATCTACACCCTGATTGAACAGGGCGCCTATGAGGAGCTGGAATCCGCATTGGAAACCTGGCTACCTGATGAGCTGGCGGAATTGTGCGCGGATCTGAATCCTGCCGAACAAGCTGTCGTTTTCAACGCCATCGACCGCGATAAATCGTATCAGACTTTCGAGCTTCTTGACCTGAACTCCCAGGTTTTGTTGCTCGATGTACTCCGAAACCGACAGGTTCAGCTCATCTTGAACGACATGTCGGCCGACAACCGTACGGCCCTGCTCGAGCAGCTCGATACCGAGCAGCTCAATAAGCTACTGAAGCTGCTCACCCAGAAAGAGCGACGTGTGGCATTGTCTCTCCTGGGTTATCCCGAAGACTCCATCGGACGCTTGATGACGCCCGATTATATCGCTGTAAACCAGGACTGGACGGTTCGCGAGGTTCTGGACTACATCCGTCGTGTGGGCGAAAAAAGTGAAACCCTCGATGTCATCTACATTGTAGACGACATGGGTT
Organism: Bacteroidia bacterium; assembly: GCA_032111385.1. Taxonomy (GTDB): domain Bacteria; phylum Bacteroidota; class Bacteroidia; order AKYH767-A; family OLB10; genus JAJTFW01. The sequence continues at coordinate 2,611 of JAULUX010000159.1, read as the reverse complement.
ACCTGATGGACGACATCAACATTGGAGATATCCTTCTGGCCGATGACAATGTTCCGGTGAAAGACCTGCTCGATGGGAAATTCACCTCATTGCTAGTAACCGCCGATGAAGAGGTCGCCGTGAATTCATTTTCCAATACAACCCGCGTGGCCTTGCCGGTTACCGATGCCGGAGGATTACTGCTGGGCATCATCACCGTTGACGATGTCCTTGACCTCGCCAAGAAAGAGGATACCGAAGACATGCAAAAGATCGGTGCAGTGGAAGCTCTTGAAGACCCCTATATGGAAGTGGGCCTCACACAAATGCTGAAGAAACGTGCTCCCTGGCTGGTGATCCTATTCATCGGGGAACTCTTCACCGCATCAGCGATGGGCTTTTTTGAGAACGAAATAGCAAAAGCCGTGGTACTTGCACTTTTCATTCCACTGATCGTATCCAGCGGAGGCAACAGCGGATCGCAGGCTTCAACACTGATCATCCGGGCACTTGCGCTGGGAGAGATCACGGTGGGTGATTGGTGGAAAATCATGCGCAAGGAAATCATCACAGGCGCTTTGCTCGGTCTCATCCTCGGCACATTGGGATTCGTCCGTGTAGGTGCATGGAATGTTTTCACAGAGATCTATGGTGACCAATGGCTGGCTATCGGACTTACCATCGGCATATCCGTCTCCTTCGTGGTGCTGTGGGGAACAGTCATGGGATCGATGATGCCTTTGCTGCTGAAAAGGCTGGGCGCCGATCCCGCAACATCTTCAGCACCTTTCATCGCAACACTGGTGGATGTCACCGGACTGATCATTTATTTCAGTATCGCCGCCTTGTTGCTCACCGGTTCGGTAATTTGACCACTCCAAAATCCCAAGAGCTGAAATCAACTTGAAACACCGGGTATTGCTTATTGACAGTGTTCACCCCCTCTTCCATCGCATGATGGAGGAGAAAGGCTGGGAAGTGACAGAAGGGTACACGCTCGAGAAAGAGGACGTGCGCCGTGGAATCGATGAATTCGATGCGATGGTGATTCGTAGCCGATTCAAGCTCGATGCCGCCTTTATGCGTCGGGGAAGACTTCGCGTGATCGGTCGTGCCGGGGCCGGCATGGAAAATATTGATGTGGAAGCGGCCTCGGCGTCAGGCATCGCCTGTGTGAATACACCGGAAGGCAATCGGGATGCAGTAGCCGAACACGCAATGGGCATGCTCCTTATGCTGACAAACAACCTGAACAAGGCCGACAGGGAGGTAAGGACAGGGGTATGGAAAAGGGAGGAGAACAGAGGAATGGAGTTGTCCGGAAAAACAGTAGGCATCATCGGATTCGGCCATATGGGCAGCGCATTCGCTCAAAGGCTGATGGGATTCGGCGTTCGTATCCTGGTGTATGACCCTTATGTTCAGATCGATAAAAAACTTTTTCCTCAACCGGAGCAATGCGACATGCAAACATTGTTTGATCAGTGCGATGTGGTAAGCCTTCATGTCCCGCTTACGGACGAAACGAGGTTCATGGTGAACGACGAATGGATTTCATCGTTTCGCAAACCCATCATTGTCATCAATACGGCAAGGGGAAAAAACCTGCAAACAACCGCACTGGTCACAGGATTGGAAAACGGCCGTGTGAGAGGGGCGTGCCTGGATGTTCTCGAATACGAGTCTGTCAGTTTCGAAAACATGGATTCAGCAGAACTACCGACACCACTCCATTACCTGATGCATTCAGACAAGGTGATACTTACACCACATGTAGCAGGCTGGACCTTTGAATCGCACGAGAAAATTTCACGACTGCTCGCTTCAAAAATCCTGAGTTTTTTCGAACAGGAATAACCAAAATCATTTCAGTATTTCCGGCACAAATCGGATACTTGCTGTTTTCACTTTTTCGATATCGGTTTTATCCATCAATTGCTTTCTGCATTTGCCGGCATTGTACAGTGCAGCCTGGTCGTCATAGTGCGGACTCATGAGATGTCCGGACTGGCCCGTCGGAAGAACACTTGTGGAATGGGAAGGATCAGCAAAATCGAGTGTGATCCGCATGGCAGGGCCGTACTTGACTTTGTACATTCCCGTACCATTCAAATCGAATCCCATCTGATTTAGCACTTCCGGACCACCGGGAACCGGAAAAGGACCACAGTTGAACAACTGATCCATTGGCTTTTGAGCCCCGATCGGATGCTTGTGTTCTAGTACATGCACCCTCCCCCACTCCCAAGCGGCAATATCCTCTCCAAACTGAGCGGTCAACTCTCGAATGGTCAGGTCAAACGCTTTTTCAACTATAGAGGTACGAGACTCCACAACATCGCGTGTCTTGACGTCATTCCACCAAATGGAGGAGTCATTCTTGACAAATGGCAGGGTCGACGTCCTGATCGTATGTGTAGCCAGAAAACGGTTAAAATGCTCCTTACCCAGCTCATCCTCCATCGCCATTGAAAAGACATGAAACAACCATTTGTAATAAATGGTAGGCTCAACATCCCGTAATCCATGGTCACCATCCCATTGGCGAAGCCTTTCAATAGCGATACCGTGCAGCTTGCCGGCGGATCCCGCAGCTGTCGAAATCAATCCTGTCAGGACTTGGGATACGAGC
>JAULUX010000158.1:0-7165 GCA_032111385.1 Bacteroidia bacterium | reverse complement strand
ATGTCGTCTGTGGTTTCAAGCATTTTTCCTTCGGGCGTACGGCGACCTTTCAGATCAAACAAAGCAGTCAGGTAGATGGCTCCCCGCGGCTCAATGCAACGTACAGGAAGCCCTTCAGCACGAAGGGTTTCCAATCCATCGTAAACTCCTTTCAGCCGCTCATGCATTTCAACTTTGAACTTGGTACTGAAGGATGTGGTGGCAGAAGTATCGGCAAGGAAGCGGGCGGTAGCGATTTGTTCGGCTTTGGGCGACCAGGCGCCGATGTGCCCGAGGATAGACTTCATCTTATCGATGATGCGCGAGGGCCCCAAAGCCCATCCTACCCTCACCCCCGTAGCAGCAAACGATTTACTGATCCCATCCACAAAAACGGTATAAGGCCGCAGTTCGGGTCGCAGGCTGACGGGGTTGTAATGGACATTATCACCATACAGCAACGCACCGTAGATCTGGTCGTACATGATGTAGACCGGTTTTTGTCCGGGGCCGCGCCGTTTGTTCTCAGCTATCACCAAATCGCAAATAGCCTCTAACTGCTCCTTGGTGAAAACCGTTCCGGTAGGATTCTGAGGCGAGCAAAGAGCCAGAAGCACAGCATCCTTGATATGGGGTTCGATATCGGCGGCCAGAGGCATGAAATTGCTTTCGGGACTACATTCTATGCAAATGCCCTCCGCACCGAGTAAATGACAATAGTGGTTGTTATTCCAAGAAGGAACAGGGTAGATCACCTTATCGCCCGGATCGAGCAGGGTGGCATAGATAGTATAGATGATCGGACGCGCACCTCCCGCGATGAGTACTTCAGAGGGATCGAAGTCGAGGCCGTATGTGGTTTTGGACCAGGCGGAAACCGCATTGCGCAATTCCACCACCCCGTTGGCCATGGGATAATTGGTGTGTCCTTCCCTGTATGCCAAAATGATGTGCTCCAGCAGCACCTCCGGCAATGGAAATACGGCCGGATCGAAATCACCGATGGTGAAATTGGTGATGGTTTCTCCTTGGCGTATCCTTTCGTTCACCTCGTTGCCCAACTTGATGATCTCAGAACCGATCAGGTGCTCGGCCATTTTAGAAACCTGCAGGGCAGGTGTGTTACCGTCTTGTGACATCCTATCAAGAATTGCTGCAAACCTACTAAAACCACAAGGGCAAAAAGCAACCAAAAACTGCAATTCATTACACCTTTCCATGAACCTTGACCTTTCCCCTTCATCCATTCACCCAAGCAGAGGCAACCATTACAAATTCAGTTGATCGCAGAAGCATACGCCCACGCATTTTTGGAATCAAAGGCGCTAATTTCGTGACCGGCTTTCCAGTTTGCTGAAACCTTACCATGCGGATCTTAACCCTCGCCTTGCTTCTCTTTGCATCGTCCTTGCACTGCCTTTCCGAATCACTTCCCGACAGTACATTGCGGCAAATGCTGACCCGTGCTGTGTATTCCTGGCAAGAAGGTCGGGCGAAAGACGCGTTCTTCACCCTGGACTCTGTCATCGCCCAGCCCATTTCGAATGAAAATGCCGGCAGTAAGGTGAAAGCAGCCCTGTGGACATCCAGCTACTTGATGGAGCAACGGAAGATTCGTCCGGCCAAATCATTCATCGACAGTGCGCTTGCCTGGTCGCAACGGTTTCCGATGGGTGACGAAAGCGTGCGGGTTTACCAGGCATTGAGCCAATGGTACGCATCGGCCGGCGATGCGCAAGGCGCGTTACGCTTCAAAGACAAGGAATGGGAACTACGCGACAGTTTTGCCCGCAAAGAGGCCGCCGTAACCATCGATTCGCTGAAAGAAGTGATTGCACGATCAGAAACGCAGGCGATTCAAAAGGAAGAGGACGATACCGAATCCCAAAGCGAATCCACTGCTCAAAACAAAGCCAATGACACAGGTTCACTATGGATGGTGATTGCTGCAGTTATTTTGATCGCGGCAATAGCCATTTATTTTTTTCGCAGCCGGAAAAACTCCGGGGCGGTTGTGTCTACGTCTGTTCCCGCCTTTACACCGCAGGTGTCAACAGCGAAAACGCCGGAAAATCCCTCCGGTCAAACCATACCGGTCTTCGATTTCCAGCCTTCTTTGGACAAACAGTCTGCGGCTGAAGAATCCCACGCTCCTGCAACCGAGGCCCTTCCTCTTCCCAACCGCGAGACATTACTACGCTTACAGGGTGTAGAGCTTGTGCTTATCCGCGCAGAGGTGCTGGCTGCATATCAGAACGGTGACCTGAAGGGCATCCGTAATCTGCTGAACGAATACATGGCACAGTTGCCATTCATCATGAAGACACTTGATGAAGCCATCAACCGCAACGAAACGGCTCCCATCCTGCTTTCCCTGCAGCATGTCAAGAGCTACCTAAGGCTTTTCGGCATGCAGGGTACGGAAAAACTCATCGGGGAGGTCGAATCGGAATCGTCCACCGAAAAAGTATCGAAACTTCTGTCTCGTGTTTTTCAGGTGAGGAACCACTGCCGTCGTGCAGCCGACGAAGCGAAATCCCTGCTGGAAAAAATCGGATAACCGTCACCCTTCGGCGGATTCCCCCAACAGATCCAGCATCTTTTCTTCCACAGCATCGCTGTCCCATTGATGTTCGATACCGGGCATCCGCATCACCTGTTGCATGATCCGCTCCTGACGTTGCCCTTCTCGCAACGCTTCACTATAGCGGATCTGCGGTGAGAATGTCACCATGGTATAAAGTGGAATCCACTTGTCGGGATGGCGCTCACTGAAGCGTGCTTCTATTTTTTTCTGCAGCAGGAATGAGGCTTGTCCGACTTTGTCGCGCATCTCGATGAAATTAGACAGGGCCAGCTCGGCAATGGCGTCTCCGTCAGGTTTGCGCAATGTTTCGAAACGACGGAAGACGGTAGCCCAATCATCACCGTACTTCCCCATGAGTTCGTCCAGCACAACGCAATCCTCAAAACCGCAATTCATCCCCTGACCATAGAATGGAACGATGGCATGAGCGGAATCCCCGAGCAGCAACAGCTTGTCACTGTAACTCCAGGGAAAACACCTGACGATGGAAAGTGAAGAGGTCGGGTTACTGAAATAGTCCTTGGCCAATGAAGGCATGAGCGGCAATGTGTCAGGAAATATCTTGCGGAAAAAGTCCATCATTTTATCCTCTGTATCGAGGCTGTTGAAGGAATATTCGCCGTCGTAGGGGAAGAAGAGGGTGCAGGTGAAAGAGCGGTCGAGGTTGGGCAAAGCAATGAGCATGAACGTACCGCGTGGCCAGATGTGCAGCGCAGTCGGATCCATGGCAAAATCGCCGGTGGCGGTCGGCGGTATGGTCAACTCCTTGTAGCCGTGTTCCAGGTACGTCTGGGAGTAATTGAAACGGTCGGTGCCCAGTTGCATCTGCAGACGTCCTGCCGAAAAAGCGCCATCGGTTGAGAATATGCGGTCGGAACTAACGCGATTGGTTTCGCCGGATGAGGTGTCTTCAAAAATGGCCGTAGCGGATTGAAGGTCGACCGAGCTGCAACGCCGGTTGTAATGAATGGACACTCCGTGTTGTTCGGCAATGTCCATCAACACACAATTCAGGCCTCCTCTTGACACCGAGTAGATGGCCTGCCCTTCCTTGCCGTAGGGCTGATAGCTGAGACCGGAGTCGATACCGTGCATGATCCTCCCATTCATGGGTAATGCCACTTTTCTGATCTCTTCACCGATACCGATCCGGTCGAGTCCCGTCCACCCCCGATCGCTCAATGCCAGGTTGATGGATCTTCCCGCACTGATGCGGTTCTTCCTCAAATCGGGCCTGCGTTCGTAAACGTTGACAGACTGACCACGTTTAGCGAGGTATATAGAAAGTAGTGAACCGACCAATCCGGCTCCGATGAGTGTGACGTTTTTCTGTGACATAACCGAGCGAAATTAAGGGATTCAACTACGCGGCGACCGGGCAGATCCTGTCCGGAAATCATCTATTGAACTGACCGCGATCAGGGTCAATGGACAGATCCGCGACGAAATTCGCAAGATGAATCGCATCCTCCTCCTTTTGATGCTCACAGTCATGGGAATCGGTTCGTCGGCTACTCAGGCTCAGGAAGGCTCACTTCGCATTAGCCGGGACACCCTGCACTCGAAAAATGGGAGGGTTATCCCCGCCCTGCACCTGACTTCGAAAGATGGCTTTCATACCTATAAACCATCGGCGGACGGACGCATTTCGTATTTAATGATGAAGAAGTATTCCAGATCGGCTAATACCTGGGGCGCCAAAGGCCGAATCCTATGTTTCGATCATCAGAAGGATTCCGTCATCTGGATGAAGAAAACGAAGGCGATAGGCTTGGCAGTGTGCAACGACCATCTTTTGGAAAACAACTCAGGAAGCACCAATTGGTACTCCGAGGACAACGGCAGGCTGGTTTGGCAGAATAAAGAAGGGCCATTGGTGTACAAGGATTGTAAACATGGATTTGGAATAACCTTCCTCGGGACGATCATTAACCTGGAGAACGGGAAAGCCATTAAACCCGGTCAACAATTGGCAATGCAGAACGGAATCGACGAGGTCATCGCCTTGCCCGATGGTCGAACGCTCATTTCAGCATCAGGATTAACACTCTTGGATACAAGCCATTCGATCGAAGCCCATGTCCCGGAAAACACCGGATTCAGGCCGACGGGTCGGGTTGTCGCAAACGCTGCCGGCATGCTCATCCTCGCCGGAGCATTGGGCTACGCCGCCTATGATGGTGTACCTGCCACCTTGGATGTGCCATCCAATGTACCGGTGATTGAAACGCGTGTAAGCGGACTTTGCTCCAATGTATTGATGAAAGGAAATCGGATTTTCCAGGCTTACGGGGGAAAACTGGTTTGTTACGACAACAAGCTCAACAAGATTTGGACCACGACGTTTGAAAAAGAAAAAACTGGAGCCAGCCGTATTTCCATCCAAGGGGACACATTGGTGCTTATCAGTCAAGGCATCGGATACTTGGGAAAAAGTCCTTACAAGGTAGGCGAACCCGGACTATTCTTTTTTGAACCGGAGCAAGGTCGGGTATTGGACAGTATCCGGATAAACACCAAAGGAAAAGGGATCCTAGACGTTACCTTTATCAACAACTACGCTTTCGTACTCACCTCGACGGAAGAGTTGACCATCTCCTTTGAGGTTGGAAATCTCCTTCACCGTGTTCAGATCGCACAAGAGAGCAATGGGCCTGAGGCACGCTATGTAAAACCCGATGGAATGCGAACTTGCCCGGAGACGAAGGACTCATGTATATCTCACAGCGAAAAGCCTGCCGTATCGCGTTACATCAGTCTGCCGGGCGGAATTTTGGAGATGGATGGCACGTACGGCAGGATACGGAATGAACTACGGGGCTCCGAGTTGTGTATCTGCTGCACCGAAACAAGCACAGAAGTTCTACTTAATTGTGCGAACAACATGACACTCACCGATTCAGACGGAAAAATCACAGACCACATTCCACTAAAAGGAGATGCGGTTCGGGTCGGTGATCGTTTGTACTTCAGGGAGTCCGGTAAAAATTCATTGTATATCATGGACATGCGAAGCCTGATCGATGGCTATTGATGTCCTTACAAAGCCCGGCGGAGCAGTTCGCCGAAACGATACACATCCATGTAGCTGTTGTATAACGGTACCGGAGCTACGCGTATAACACCATAATCTCGTCCCTCCTGGTCGGGTTCTCTCCAGTCGGCTACTACACCGGCGGCGGTCAGTGCCTCGAAGAGTTCCTTACCCCTGTCACCGAAGCCGATGGAAAGCTGGCAGCCCTGCCGTTGTTCTTCAAAAGGTGTGATCACCTGCAAGAGGTCCTCCTGGCCACACGCCTTAAGCACATCGCGGATCACGAAAAGAAGATAAGAAGTCAGTTCAAGACTTTTTTCAGTGAGACGATCCATGCCCGCTTCATCGTACAACTCGAGTGAAGCACGCAGTGCCGCCATCTCCAATACCGGGGCATTGCTGAGTTGCCAACTGTCGGCACTGGGGACGGGTATGAACCGCTGCGGCATCTGAAAACGCGTGGCGGGATCGTTACCCCACCAACCGGCGAAACGCGGAAGATGTGGGTTTTTCGCATGACGTTCATGTACATAAGCTCCACCTACAGTTCCGGGACCGCCATTCAGATATTTATATGAGCACCACACTGCGAAATCGGCATTCCAATCGTGCAAGTGCAGGCGCAAGTTCCCTGCACCATGAGCCAGATCGAATCCCGCATAGGCGCCCACTTCATGAGCTGCAGCAGTAATGCCGGGCATATCGATCACCTGTCCGGTGAAATAATGCACTCCACCAAGCATGACCACTGCAAGCGAATCACCGCAATCCTCTATCGCCTCCAGAATATCCTCGTGACGAAGCAGATCCTCCCCTTTCCTCGGTTGAAGTTCGACCAGCGCATCATCCGCATCGAAACCATGCCATTCCACCTGCGATTGCAGGGCGTAACGGTCTGAGGGAAAGGCTCCGCCTTCGTATAGGATCCGATAGCGGTCGGCAGTGGGACGATAGAAAGAAACGAGCATGAGGTGCAGGTTGACCGTCAGGTGGTTCATGACCACAACCTCATGAGGCAGACAACCGACAATTCGTGACATCGGTTCACGCAAAAGCTCGTGGTAACCGTACCAGCCCGTTCCGGGCTTGAAGTGCCCCTCCACACCGAGCCGTGCCCAATCGCTCAATTCTTCATTCACAAGTTCGGATGTGCGTCGGGGTTGTAAGCCGAGCGAGTTACCACAGAAATATACGCTCGCCTTGTCACCGTGCAATGGGATGTGAAACCGGCTTCGAAATCCTGAAAGCGGATCCCTGCCATCGCGATCCAAAGCCCATTCAGCGCTATTCTCGAATGAAAACATGATGCGAAGTTAAGCGTTGACCGCATCCAAATCGTACAGAAATGCATCAACAATTATCCTAAAAAACGAAGCCCCGCATCAGTTGTGCAGGGCTTCGTGAGCATATTAAATTTCGACGGATCAATGCTTGAGGTCGTCGGCTGTATTGCTTTCCGGTGTCTGAGAATAAGGAACCGTCTGAGGAATGTAGTCATCCTTGGCACCGGGCTTACCATAGTCATAGGGCCAGCGATGAACTTCGGGAACCGCCCCGGGCCAGTT
>JAULUX010000157.1:732-3497 GCA_032111385.1 Bacteroidia bacterium | reverse complement strand
CTGCTGAAGGAACTCGATCCGCACTCGGTGTACATCCCGGCTGAGGAGCTGAAGGAGGTGAACGAGCCCCTGGTGGGTAAGTTCGAAGGGGTGGGTATCCAGTTCAACATCCTGGAAGACACCATCATGGTCACCCAAACCATCGCCGGAGGTCCCTCCGAAAAGCTGGGCATCCGCTCGGGCGACCGCATCGTGCTGATCAACGACACCACCGTGGCCGGTATCGGCATCAAGAACAACGACGTGCTGAAGAAACTGCGGGGCGACAAAGGCACGAAGGTGAAGGTGAGCATCGCCCGCCGCGGAATGCCGGAACTGATCGTGTACAACATCACCCGCGACAAGATCCCCCTGTTCAGCGTGGACGCCACCTACCAGGCGGCTCCGGGAGTGGGCTACATCAAGATCTCGCGCTTCGCCGACACTACAGTGGATGAGTTCAAGGAAGCCCTGAAGAAACTAAAAGACGAACACAACATCCAGAGCCTCATCCTCGACCTGAGTGGCAACGGAGGAGGCTACCTCAACCGCGCCATCGAACTGGCCGACGAGTTTCTGGGAACCGGCAAACGCATCGTGTACACCGAAGGACGCAACAATCCCCGCCAGGAATCGTACTCCACCAACATCGGCGGATGGGAGAAAGGCAAGCTGATCGTGCTGGTGGACGAAAGCTCGGCCTCGGCCAGCGAGATCGTGAGCGGCGCCATCCAGGACTGGGACCGCGGACTCATCATCGGTCGCCGCACCTTCGCCAAGGGCCTGGTGCAAAAACCCTTCCCCCTGCCCGACGGTGCAGCGGTGCGCCTCACCATTGCCCGCTACCACACCCCCAGCGGACGCTGCATCCAGAAACCCTACGAGCCAGGCGATGAGAACTACGACATGGACCTCAGCCAGCGCTTCGAACACGGCGAACTCTACAGCGCTGACAGCATCAAGTTCTCCGACTCGCTTAAGTACGAAACCAATGCCGGCCGCACCGTCTTCGGAGGCGGAGGCATCATGCCCGACGTGTTCGTACCCCTCGACACATCCTTCTCCGGCAAGTATTATGACGAACTGCGACGCAACGGTGTCCTCAACGACTACACCCTCACCTACATCGACGGCAACCGCGCTAAACTGAAAGCCACCTACAAGGACGTCTACGCCTTCAAGAAGGACTTCCAGCTGGACGAAACCTTCATGAAGGACTTCATCGCCTACGCGGAGAAGAAGAACATCAAGTACAACGAAGAGTCGTTCAAGAAATCCGAGCCCCTCATCCGTTGCCAGCTCAAAGCACTCCTTGCCCGCGACCTTTGGAACACCTCGGCCTACTATTATGTCATCAACGACATCAATAATTTCTACACCAAGGCGCTCGAAGTCCTCAAAGACGACACCTTCACCCGCATGAAGATCGCAGGAAACTGATCCTGTAGGCTAAAGTCAGTTCTAAAATTTCATTGTAAAGGTGGGGCTCTGCGTCCTCCGTGCCTCCTTTGCGTCCGATAGCTATCGAACCTCTGCGGTTAAGCAACGGATATCAATTTTAAGTCAACCTGATCGAATCGGTCGAGGTTATTGAAAAACACATCCAATTACTTTTAAACGATTGGTTTTACTTTTTAATTTCATGTCATGCATGACCATACGAACTGGACTCCGTCTCCAGACGAAAACAAACTTCACCTGACAGATAAAAACCTGATCAACGAAATTGAAGCGAAGGGAATTGCTGCTGCAGAGCTTTTCGTATTCGGATTAGATAGTGACACACCTCTATCAACAAAACTGATTTGTGAAATTCACCGTATTGCATTTTCCGATCTTTACGATTGGGCCGGCAAATGGCGCCAAACATCCGTGCTGGTTGGCCAATTGATTCCTCCTGAACCAGACCGGATCATAAACCTAATGTATCAGTACATAGACAATCTGAATTTCAAGCTTGAAAACTCAACATCAAGAGGTGAAGGAATTGATTGTTTAGTATTCGCACACTACGAATTTATCCGCATTCACCCCTTCAACAATGGGAATGGTAGAACAGGGAGGATTATTATGAACCTGGCAGCGATGAAGCTGGGGTATAGACCTCTGGAACTTTACTTTCGGGAGGGGGATGGAAGGAAAATCTATATTGAAGCAATGAAGGCAGCCGACAAGGGTGATTTTGAACCCCTAGCGACCTTGGTTCGAAAAGAACTGACCTCCTTTTAACTCCTGTTCGTTTAAAAGAGCCAAAACAATCTCCTCGATTTTTGAAAATGAAACCTGTTGATTCTCCAGGCACATAGTAGTATAAACTGTGCTTGTCAGAATCTGAGCCAAAAAGCCTTTTTCTTTCAGCTGGGGATATTTATCGTAAAACTTCATTGTTAAAACAAAGATACAGCGTTGAAGCTTCTTATGCAAGAGGGTAAAACACTTCAAATGTATACCGAAAGAACTGGCAATAACCTTGAAAAAAATATGGTCGAAATCAAAGGAAATAGGCGATAACCGCATCGGCAAGAAAGCTCTGCGCCCTTTGTGCCTCCTTTGCGTCAGATAGCTATCGGACCTTGCGGTTTAGAAACGAGAATTAATATAGAGGCCAATAGTTAAAAACGGTCAACGTTTTTTAGGCATGGACATATCCTGAACTGAAATCGGACAACCTATGACACCCTTCGACAAGCTCAGGGACCAGTTATCCGGAACTGTCATTGACTGAAAAACGTTGACCGAAATCCGGGTTTAAAAAAGAACCAAAAGGATGAGTCAACAAACGCACA
>JAULUX010000157.1:0-722 GCA_032111385.1 Bacteroidia bacterium | reverse complement strand
TTCGACAAGCTCAGGGAGCAGTTATCCGGAACCGACCCTTCGACTATGCTTGCTTCGGCTCCGCTCAGCACAAGCAGGGACCGGATTTGGTTCCCGTCTAATCCTTCGAAAAATAATCCCCACTCTGGTACACCCCAGTCTGCTGCTTCACGATCTGCATCAACACATCGTTCGCCAGCGAAGATGCCCCGAATCGGAACAGATCGGGATTCATCCACCCCTCTCCCAACGTCTCCCTCAGCATCACCAGGTAGTGGATCGCCAGCTTCGCCGTACTGATCCCTCCCGCAGGCTTCATGCCTATTTTCTTCCCCTCCCGGTAGTAAAAATCGCGGATCGCCTCCAGCATCACCAGGGTAACGGGTAGCGTAGCCGCAGGTTGCACTTTTCCGGTGGACGTCTTGATGAAATCTGCTCCGGCATACATCGCTATATCGGACGCCAGTCTCACGTTGTCGTATGTACTCAATTCGCCCGTTTCGAGGATGACCTTCAGGTGCGCCTCTCCACAGGCTTCCTTCACCGCCGCTATCTCGTCGAACACATAGCTATACTCCCCGGCCAGGAAATGTCCACGGGAGATCACCATGTCGATCTCGTCGGCTCCCTCGTTCACGGCATAGCGTGTGTCCTCGAGCTTCACCTTGCGGTTGCTCATCCCGCTGGGGAAGGCCGTGGCCACGGCTGCCACTTTCACGGAACTGCCTTCAAGAGCCTCCTTC
>JAULUX010000156.1:0-12300 GCA_032111385.1 Bacteroidia bacterium | reverse complement strand
TACAACAATCAGGTGCGGCTGGGGATCGAAACACTCAAGGATTTCGAGACGGCAATCGATTGTGAGGAGGATCGCATCGAAGGACATGAGGAACGGCTCAGATCAGATCCTTCTTATTCCAGTTTCGAACACAAATACTTTAGTTATTTCAGGCGTGGGTGCTATGCCGAACAACTGGAGAATTGGTACTGTCATTTCCCGAAAGAGCAGGTGCTGGTCATCCAAAGCGAGCCGTTCTTCACTCATCCCTCAGGTGCGTTTCGTCAGGTGGTGGATTTCCTGGGATTGAAGAATTGGGAGCCGCCTCGCTACATGGTTTTCAATGCAGGCGGAGAATACCGCGAAATGAAAACGGAATTGAGGAGTCGCTTACTTGAACGCTATCAACCACACAACGAAAAGCTATTTGAATTGATCGGTCGTCGTTTCGAGGGCTGGGACCGGTAGTGTTGGGTTGAATCAATGCATACGGTTCAAACTGAAAACGCACCGGAGGTTCCTCCGATGCGTTGATTGTGTTCTGGCTTGAACCGGTCAGTTGAAGTACTCTTTCATCCTTTCAAAAAAGCTCTTGTCTCCTTTGCCGGGATTGGGTTTGAAGTTCTCCGAATCGCGAAGTTTCTCCAATGCTTTCTTTTCGTCGGTGCTCAACTGCTGCGGTGTCCATACGTTGATGTTGACCAGGAGGTCGCCGCGGGAATAGGAATTGAGCGCAGGGAGTCCTTTCCCTTTTAGACGAAGGACTTTTCCGGCCTGTGTGCCCGGATCGATCTTGATCTTGGCACGGCCCTCCAGGGTGGGAATCTCCACTGAAGTGCCCAGAGCGGCATCGATGAATGAGATGTAAAGATCGTGGATGAGTTGTTCTCCGTCGCGCTGTAGCTGTGGATGCGGTACTTCCTCTACTACGATCAGGAGATCTCCGGGTATTCCTCCTCGCTCAGCCGCATTCCCTTTACCGGTCACGTTCAGTTGCATGCCTTCGGCTACTCCGGGAGGTATCTGGATGCTGATCACATCTTCGCCTCCCTGTGTGCCACTGCCGCTGCAGGCCTTGCACTTGCTGGTGATGGTCTGGCCTTCGCCATGGCAAGTGGGGCAGGTGGTGATGGTTTGCATCTGCCCGAGGAAACTGTTGGTTACTCGTCGCACCTGTCCGCTACCGTTACAGGTGCCGCAGGAGGAGAACGAACCTTGCCCCGCCTGTGCTCCGGAGCCGCCGCAGGTGGTGCAGGAAACTTGCTTGTTGACTTTGATTTTCTTCTCCGCTCCCTTGGCGATTTCTTCCAGGGTGAGTTTTACCTTGATCCGTAGGTTGCTTCCACGGTTGACCGTGCGTCTTCCGCCTCGACCTCCACCGCCTCCTCCGAAGAAACTCTCGAAGGGGTTACCCCCTCCAAAAATATCACCGAACTGGCTGAAGATATCCTCCATGTTCATGCCCTGTCCGCCGAAACCGCCGTTTCCTCCCATTCCGCCGTGGCCGAACTGGTCGTATCGGCTTTTCTTTTCGGGATTGCTGAGTACCTCGTAGGCTTCTGCGGCCTCCTTGAATTTGTCCTCAGCGGCTTTGTCGCCGGGGTTCTTGTCGGGGTGGTATTTTAATGCAAGTTGGCGGTAAGCCTTCTTGATCTCGGATTCCGAGGCGTTTTTGGCAACGCCCAATACTTCGTAATAGTCGCGCTTTGACATGCTTTTCGATTATTGTCCTACCACCACTTTTGCAAAGCGCAGGACTTTGTCGTTCAACCAATATCCCTTTTCCACTTCTTCGACCACCTTGCCCTTCATATTTTCATCCTGTACCGGAATATTGGTGATGGCATCGTGTAGATCAGCGTCGAACAACTGTCCGGATGCATCCATGGCTTTGAGTCCGCGTTGTTCCAGCAAGCCGATCATTTTCTGGTGAATCAGCACGATTCCCTCGCGTACCGGATTTTCTTCTGCGTTCCCCATGGCTTTGAGTGCGCGGTCGAAATCGTCCAGAACGGTGAGCATGGAGGAAATGATATCCGAGCCTGCGGATTTGATGAGGTCTGCACGCTCGGTCCTGGTGCGCCTTTTGAAATTCTCGAATTCGGCGTATAGCCTCAGGTGTTGGTCTTTCACTTCGTCCAGTTCTTTCTGCAAAGCTGTCAGTGGGTCTGTTTCGACGGACTGGGCGGTTACCTGTTCGGCACCTTCAGGTGTGTCTGTAATCTGTTGATTTTCTTTTTCTTCACTCATTTCTGTATGGAATTTTCGAGAGGGTTGCTTCTCCCGGGAGGATATGGTCCTCCGTTGACAAAAATAGCGCCATCGGAATAGCAGGGACAAATTGTCAGAAAATAGAGAGGCCCCCCGGACGGGAGGCCCCCTGAAAGTTTTTTTTATTCACGATCTGGAATGCAGATCGATCAAGACTTATTCGCTTTTAGATTTCTCACTGTCGGCAGATTTCGCCAGGTGTTTATCAAGTTCAGCGGCAAGGCCGGGTCCACGAAGACCACGCGCCAGGATGATTCCGTTGCCGTCGATCAGGAAATTGGCCGGAATGGAGTTTACTCCGTACATGGCTGCCGGGCGTGACTGCCAACCGCCAAGGTCGCTGACATGGTAGGGCCACTCGAGCTTGTCTTTTTCAATGGCTTTGATCCAGGCTTCTTTGTTTTGGTCGAGGCTCACGCTGTAGATGGTAAAACCCTTACCGTTCTTGAACTTCATGTCTTTGTATTTCTGGTAAGCTGCCACAACGTGAGGATTTTCCATCCGGCAGGGGCCGCACCAGCTGGCCCAGAAGTCGATCAGAACCACCTTGCCTTTCAAGGAACTCAGGGCGATTGTTTTACCGTCGGGGCTGGTGAATGCCAGCTCGATCGCTTTTTGGCCGACTTGCGTACCGGTGTTGTTTTGTGGTGTCTTCTTGAACGAAGAGAAACCGATAACCGCCAGGGACAGGGATGCGCCGACCAGCAGCAGGGATGCGAAATTTTTCATAGTGGAAGTTTAGTTTTTTAAAGACCGGTGAGTTTGGCAAAAATAGTACCAAAATGCAGGCTGGTCAATTCCGGATGTGATTACACCCTACGGATTTCGGCCCCCAAAGCATTCAGGCGTTCGTCGATCCGCTCGTATCCGCGGTCGATCTGTTCGATATTGTGGATCACACTCTTTCCTTTGGCACTGAGGGCGGCGATGAGAAGGGCGACCCCTGCACGGATATCCGGACTGGTCATCTGTATGCCTTTCAGGGGGAATTTGCGGGCTAGACCAATGACAGTAGCCCTGTGCGGATCGCAGAGGATGATCTGGGCGCCCATATCGATCAGCTTGTCCACGAAGAACAAGCGGCTCTCGAACATTTTCTGATGGATCAGAACCGTTCCGGCAGCCTGGGTGGCGGTCACCAGTACCACACTCAAAAGATCAGGGGTGAGGCCGGGCCAGATCTGGTCAGCAATGGTGAGGATTGAACCGTCGATGAAGGTGTCGATCTCGTAAATCTCCTGTGCCGGGATATAGATGTCATCTCCCCGGAATTCCATTTTGATGCCCAGGCGCTGGAAGGTAGGAGGTATCTGTCCCAGGTGTGGTAGTCCCACATTTTTGATAGTGATTTCACTCTGCGTCATCGCCGCCAGTCCGATGAAGGATCCGACCTCGATCATGTCGGGAAGCAAACGGTGACGCGTACCCTTCAGGCTGGTTACTCCTTGAATGGTGAGCAAGTTCGATCCGATGCCGGAGATGTTCGCCCCCATGGCATTGAGCATCTTGCACAACTGCTGCAGATAGGGTTCGCAGGCGGCGTTGTAGATGGTGGTGGTGCCTTCGGCCATCACGGCTGCCATTACGATGTTGGCGGTGCCCGTCACGGAAGCTTCGTCCAGAAGCATGTAAGTTCCTTTGAGGCGTTTGGCTTCTACCCGATAGAAATTGTCACCGCTGTCGAAATCAAATGTCGCTCCCAGATTCTGGAATCCGATGAAGTGGGTGTCGAGGCGGCGCCGGCCGATCTTGTCTCCGCCGGGTCGGGGTATGGATGCTTTTCCAAATCGCGCAAGCAAGGGGCCGACGATCATGATGGAACCGCGCAATGCGGCCGCCAGTTTGGCGAATTCGGGCGTTTCCAGGAACCCAAGGTCTACCTTCGATGCGTTGAAGGAGTAGGTGTTGGGTGCCAACCGTTCGGTCTGAACCCCCATCTTGCCGAGGAGTTCGATCAGCTTGATGACGTCGCGGATCTCGGGGACGTTTTCGAGAATGCAGGTTTCGTCGGTGAGAAGCACCGCACAAAGCACTTGGAGCGCCTCGTTCTTGGCTCCCTGTGGTTCCAGTGAGCCCTTCAGGCGAATTCCGCCTTTGATTTCAAAACTACCCGCTGTTCCTGTTGCTGCGGGGTTACTTGCCACGACCGTATGCATTGTTCCGTTTCTTCTGGTTTTTACCGCGCTGATACCTGCGATCAGCTTCACGTAAATCTATGAAACGGTTGGTGAGCTTCAGCTCTTCGGGAATCTCAAGTTTTCCACCGGAAAATTCACGCAATTGTTCACGGATGACAGCGTCGTCTACCGAGTCGCGGTTCCACGTGAGGTAGCTCATCTTCATGAAATTGGCGATCTGTTCCACCACCTGTTTTTTCTCCGGACCCTCTTCCATGTTGATAGCTTCGCGGGTCATGGCTTCAACGATGCTGCCGTAGTGACGAAGCTTGATGGGCTTGTTCGGGTAGGACATCCGTTGGGGCTTTGCATGGGTGAGTTCCGGATCCGGCATGGGGTAGGGGGACTCACAGTCGAGTTTGAAATCGGAAATGATGAACAGGTGGTCCCACAACTTGTGCTTGAAGTCGGCGAATTCTCTGAGCTGTGGATTCAAAACGGCCATGGCATTCACGATGGTCTTGGCGGCCTTGGTGCGTTCGTCGCGGTCT
This sequence comes from Bacteroidia bacterium, assembly GCA_032111385.1. Lineage (GTDB taxonomy): Bacteria > Bacteroidota > Bacteroidia > AKYH767-A > OLB10 > JAJTFW01. Next base: position 7,382 of record JAULUX010000156.1, on the reverse strand, counting down.
TCAAGCTGCACGGCATATTCCACCATCTCCTGGATGGAACGTCCGTATTCGGCAATGGTAAGGTCCTTGCGGGAAGTGTTGTATTGCATGGAAAAAGGGGGATTTGCCTCTAATGGCGATGAACAAAGGTAGCATTTTTTAGGTTGAGATCCCATGGCCGGCCAGACTCATGTGGCCACGCATGTAACCGCCGGGATCGTTAAACAATTCTCAGTTTCGCAAACTTCAATAGCAGCTGCTTCTGGCCTTGTCCGGGGAACTCGATGGTGGCCTTGATCTCGGGCGAGCGACCTTCCAGCGAAAGGACCTTTCCTACACCGAAGCGCTGGTGTTCCACCTGCATGCCGACCACGATGTGCGAAGGGTCGGACGCTTCGAAATCGGCAGCCGCCTGCACCGGGGGGCGGGCATTCGACAGTTTGGTGAATCCTTTCGGTGCAGATACCGGGGGTGTGGACGGCTTGCCTGAGACAGGCTTACCTGCTCCGCCCGGATTGTTGCCGCGGAAGGACCCCGGCGTGTATTTGCTTCTACCGGCAAGCCCACTACCTGAACCTTCGCGCTGGAAACGTCCGGTGGATGATCCGCCCCCATAGCTTCCCCAGCCTCCGCGTTCATCGCCGAAATCAAAAGCGGCTTCGCTTTTTTCGGGTAGTGCATCGAGGCAATCCCGGTCGATCTCTTCAATGAACCGGCTCGGCTCGCAATGCACCAGGTTGCCCCAGCGGAAGCGTGTGGCAGCCAGACTCAGGGTGAGTTTTTCCTCGGCACGGGTGATGGCCACATAGAACAAACGCCGTTCTTCTTCAAGTTCGGTGCGGGAGTTGACACTGAGCTGGGAGGGAAATAAGTTTTCCTCCATGCCCACGATGTACACGTGCTTGAACTCAAGCCCTTTTGCACTGTGAACGGTCATCAGTGAAACTTTGTCGTCGTCTCCGTCCTTTTCGTTGTCGGCGTCGGTCAACAGGGCGATGTCCTGGATGTAAAGGTTCAGGGTGCGCAATGGTGGGAGTTCCATTTCTCCAGATGGGGCTTCGAGCGGGATCTTGCCGTTCTCGCTGAACTCGCGGATTCCGTTGAGCAATTCCTGCACGTTTTCGTAGTGACTCACTCCCTCCGGGGTTCGGTCGTTGTACAGTTCGGTGAGCAATCCCGATGCGGTGGCGATGTGACTGGCCAGTTCGTAGGCGGTGTGGTTCGGAAGCATGATGTTCCAGCTTCTTACCATGGTGGCGAATTCACCAACCTTGTCGCGCAGTCCGCTGTTGAGTCCGCCCTTGAACTCGTGTATGTTGCTGATTACCTCCCACACCGATACATTCTCCTGTGCGGCATGCACCACGATTCGGTCGAGGGTGGTCCTGCCGATACCTCTTGCGGGATAGTTAATGATCCGCTTCAAGGCCTCTTCGTCGCCCGGGTTGATGGCCAGGCGGAAATAGGCGAGGAGGTCCTTGATCTCCTTCCGGTTGTAGAAAGAAACACCACCAAATACGCGGTAGGCAATGTTCAGCCGGCGAAGGGATTCCTCCATCGACCGGCTTTGGGCGTTGGTGCGGTAGAGGATGGCGAAGTCCTTATTACGGATCCTTCGGTTCATTTTCTCCTCCTGGATGCTTTGGGCCACCTGGCGTCCCTCTTCGTTGTCGCTGAGGGCGCGCATCAACCGGATCTTCTCGCCGTGGTGGTTTTCAGTCCACACCTCTTTCTTGAGCTGGTTTTTGTTGAAGGTGATGACCGAATTGGCCGCCTGCACGATGGTCTTGGTGCTTCGGTAATTCTGCTCCAGCTTGAATGTGTTCAGCTCGGGATAGTCTTTCTCGAAATTGAGGATGTTCTGGATACTGGCTCCCCGGAAAGCGTAAATACTTTGTGCATCATCGCCCACCACGCAGATGTTGCGGTGGATGGCCGTGAGCTTCCGTACGATGATGTACTGGGCGAAATTGGTGTCCTGGAACTCGTCCACCATCACGTACTTGAACTTGTTCTGGTATTTGTACAAGACATCGGGATGCTCCTGAAGTAGTTTCCAGGTGTTGTACAGGATGTCGTCAAAGTCCATGGCTCCGGCCTTGAAACAACGTCTGGCATACAGCTCATAAAGCAATCCCATCTTGGGCCTGCCGCTTGCCTTGTCATCGGCGGTCAGCTCGGTGCTTTCCTGGTATTCTTTCCAGTTGTAAAGGTTGTTCTTGGCAGAGGAGATGCGGTTCAGAACGGCAGCCGGTTTGTAGACCTTGTCGTCCAGGTTCTGCTCCTTGAGGATATCACGGATCAGACCGCGGCTGTCGTCGGTGTCGTAGATGGAGAACTGGGGCGGGTAATTGATCTTCTCGGCTTCGGCCCTGAGGATCCGAGCGAATACAGAGTGAAAAGTACCCATCCACAGGTTACGGGCTTCGTTGCCGGCCACCTTCATGATCCGCTCTTTCATTTCCCGGGCGGCTTTGTTCGTGAAGGTAAGGGCCAGTATGCTGAAAGGGTCTTCTCCCTTGTTGATGAGGTGTGCTATGCGATAGGTCAGTACACGCGTTTTGCCTGATCCTGCGCCGGCAATGATCATCACCGGTCCTTCCATTTGCTGTACAGCCTGTTTCTGTACGTCGTTCAATTCATCGAGGTAAGCGCTCATCCTTGCAAAAGTAAGACCGTAAGCACTGTGTCGGTCTGTGTTTTCTACTGAATGTTGATAAATGGCGGATGTAAACGTTTGTCGTCATTTGTTCATTCCTCCTGAACGGCTCCCTGCTATTTTAAATGTGTATCTTTCCACTATCAAACCCATGATTCCATGTTCCGTAATCTGATCCTCCTGTTCCTCGCACTGACCTCCTTCCCGGTATTGTCCGGCGCTCAATGTCCCCCCGGTACTGACGAGGTGGTGGTGGTGATCCAGCCCGACAGCTATCCCAACGAGATCAGCTGGACGTTGAAGGATATTTCCGGAAACCCACTGGGTTGGGGTACATTCAACGGGGATACTCTTTGTGTGCCATCCGGCATTTGTCTCATTTTTGAGATCGAGGACAGTTATGGCGACGGTATCTGCTGCGCCTTCGGCAACGGTTTTTATGCGGTTTACGTCAACGGCGCAATCCAAGCCGCGGGCGGTCAATACACCTACAACGAGGTCAGCTACCTGAATTGTCCCCCCGGAAGCCATTGTGGAAATGCTTTCACAGCATACGAGGATACAGTATACACTGCTACCGGACCCAGCACCTGGTACACGTTCACTCCGGATTCCACCGGAACCTACAACATCAGCACCTGCTTCCCCTCCAATACCTGCGATACACGTCTTTGGGTGTACGACCATTGCGCCAACCTGGTATGGAACAGTACAATGGCGGGTACATTGTTTTACAACGACAGCACCTGCGGAAATCAGGCTTTCATTCCGGCAGGCCTACAGGGCGGTACCACGTATTATGTGCGCGTTGGAGGTGATACGAGCTGTTTCGGTGACCCGATCGATTGGCAGATCACGTACACCGGACCGGTAGTAGGCTGTACGGATCCTGCTGCCTGCAACTACAATCCATTGGCCATCATATCGAATGGTTCGTGCATCTACCCGGGTGATCCAAACTGCACTTCAGGCCCCGACCTGCTGGTCGACGGCAACGCCCTGAGTACATCGCTTAGCCTCTCCGTGGTGAATGGAAACGATCCCTGCCTGATTGGTGAAGGATGTCTCACAGGCTATGGTCCGAGGAATGTCATCAATTTCAGTACCCGTATCGCCAATATCGGCGATGCGGATTATTACATCGGACAACCGCAAACGGGAAACCAGTTCGTGTTCGATCAGTGCCACGGTCACTGGCATTATGCCGGTTATGCGAGGTACGATCTCTACGATTCCCTGGGAACACCCATGCAGGCCGGTTTCAAGAACGGTTTCTGTGTGATGGACCTGCAGTGCTTCGGCGGAATCGCCAAGTATGGTTGCGGTGATATGGGTATTTCTGCGGCCTGTGCCGACATCTACGGTGCAGGACTCGCCTGCCAGTGGATGGATGTGACCAACGTACCTGCCGGCCGTTATACACTGGTGGTGCGCGTCAATTGGGATGAGAGTCCGGACAAGGTCGGTCGTGTCGAACAGCGGTTCAACAACAATGCTGCAGGTGTGTGTGTCGATATCACCCGTGATTCACTGAACAATCCTTCCTTCACGCAAGTCATGAATTGTCCTCCGTTCATCGATTGTGCCGGTGATACCTTCGGCCTGGCGATTCAGGACTGTATGGGTGACTGCAACGGCACCCGTATCACAGGTGATATTGATGTGGATTACGACCGTGACGCAGCGGATGTGCTGGATTACATGTCTGACATAGTCACCTTGCAATCCGTTGTACCTTGCAACGATGTGAACGGTGATGGCGCACTTTCCGTCACGGATGCCGCATTGGTGAATTCCTGCGTTCGTTTCAATGCAGGCTCTCATTCGCATCCGGGCGGAACCCAGAATACACACCGGCACTGTGAATTCCCTTTCAATCTGATCAACATCAACGACACGGTGTTCCTTTCCATGGGACAGGTCAATACCTCCGGTCAGGCTTTTGATATCGACCTGCTTAATCCGAACGGACGACTCATGGGGGTTGACTTCTCGATGAGCGGCCTGGTGATCGACTCGGTGGTTTCATTGATTCCCGGATTTCAACCCACGATCCGCTGGGATGCCTCCACCGGTCGAATCGCTGTTTTGGATACCACCGGAGCAAGTCTTCCGAAGAATATGAATTCGCTTCCATTCCTGCGGGTCTATTACTCTACTTTGCTTTCAAACACCATTTGCATAGTCTCTTTCAACGCGGCCGTCAACGGGAATGACGAAGAGACGATACATCAGATCCAGGGTGGTTGCGTGACCGTGACGGGTGTGAATATCCTGTATCAAAGCGCCATGGTGAAGCTGCATCCGAATCCGACCTCCGGACTTTTCAGGGTGACCACGGAAGTGCTCAATGGGGAAGAGGCCGACATCACAGTGACTGATGCCATGGGCCGTGTTGTTTTCCGGACCAATCGGGTGCTCGATACCAACGGCGTTGATCTTGACTTGTCCGCTTCTCCGGCAGGTGTTTACCTGGTGCGTGTACATACGGCGCAACTCGATGCGACTAACCGTATCGTGCGGTGGTGATCATACTTGACTGAAAAGAAAAACGCGGGCATGAACCCGCGTTTTTTATGCTTGTTATTTTACCTTATTTCAGTCGCTCCCGTATGTCGAGCCGGTGTTTCCGTGCAGTGTCCAGCGCGATGTCGTATCCTGCATCCATGTGGCGTATCACGCCCATGGCCGGATCGTTGTGCAGTACGCGTTTCAACCGCCGTGCGGCATCATCCGTTCCATCAGCTACGATGACCATGCCTGAGTGAATGGAGTAACCCATGCCTACTCCTCCACCGTGGTGAAGGCTCACCCACGATGCTCCTCCTGCGGTATTGATCAGTGCATTGAGGATAGGCCAGTCGGCTACCGCATCCGATCCGTCGAGCATGCCTTCCGTCTCGCGGTTCGGGCTGGCTACGGATCCGGTGTCGAGATGGTCGCGTCCGATCACGATAGGTGCTTTCACTTTCCCCGTACGAACGAGTTCGTTGAAGAGCAATCCGGCTTTCTCACGGTCGCCCTGTCCGATCCAGCAGATGCGGGCGGGAAGACCCTGGAAAGCGATGCGCTCCTGGGCCATGCGGATCCAACGGTGCAGTCCCTCGTCATCGGGGAAGAGATTTAGGATAGCCTCATCCGTTACACGGATGTCTTCCGGATCCCCGCTGAGTGCAGCCCAGCGGAAGGGTCCTTTGCCTTCGCAGAAGAGCGGACGGATGTAAGCCGGCACAAATCCGGGGAAGTCAAATGCATTCTTCACGCCGCGCTCAAGTGCCCTTCCACGAAGGTTGTTGCCGTAATCGAAGGTGATGGCGCCTTTCTTCTGCAGATCGAGCATCAGCAATACATGCTCGGCCATGGAATCGTATGACATTTCAATATAACGGTCGGGATTCTGTTCGCGCAATACATTGCCTTCTTCCACAGAGAGCCCTTCGGGCAGATAACCCACCAAAGGATCGTGAGCCGAGGTCTGGTCGGTGAGGACATCGGGGATGATGTTTCTTTCCTGCAATCGCTTCAACAGCTTTATGGCGGTGCAGATCACCCCGATCGATTTGTTCTCCCCTTTGGCTTTCAGGTCAAGTGCCAGGTCGATCGCCTTGTCGACATCGTGTTCGATAAAATCAAGGTAGCGGGTTTCCACACGTTTCTGCGCTCTCCATTCTTCCACCTCGGCTGCCAGGCATGTCCCACCGGCCATCGTCACAGCCAGGGGCTGCGCTCCGCCCATCCCACCAAGACCGGCAGTAACAGACAGTGTACCTTTCAGACTTCCTCCGAAATGCTTTTTAGCAACAGCATTGAAGGTTTCGTAAGTGCCCTGCACGATTCCCTGCGAACCGATGTAGATCCACGATCCTGCAGTCATCTGCCCGTACATCATCAGCCCCTTCTTTTCCAACTCGTCGAATACTTCCCAGGTCGCCCATTTCGGTACCAACTGGGAATTACTCAGAATTACCCTCGGTGCATCTTTGTGTGTAGGCAGGATGGCGACCGGCTTTCCACTTTGGATCAGAAGGGTCTCATCCTCGTTCAGGTCTTTTAGGGCCTTAACGATAAGATGGAAAGCTTCGACATTCCGGGCAGCTTTTCCACGTCCTCCATACACGATCAGGTCTTCGGGACGCTCGGCCACGTCCGGGTCGAGGTTGTTGTGGAGCATGCGCAAGGCAGCTTCCTGTACCCATCCTTTGCAGGATAGGGTGGTGCCGGTCGGAGTTTTGGTTTTCGAAAGATCGAGTTGTTGGGTGGTCGTGGACATGTGATCAGCTTGAGTTGCAAAAATACAGGATTGGGCGGGGTGACGAGGTGTCTTTTCAGGAGTTCTCTGGCTCCGGATTTTCAGGCTTTACAGCCGCCACACCATCCGGTTTGGCCTGCTTGTCCTTCCAGGGACAGTGCAGGCAGCCGCTCTGGCAGCAATAGCCCCTTTTGAGATGGTATTTCTCGGTGAATACAAGATAACCCTCGGGGGTCATGTAGTAATCCTCTTTGTCGAATTTGTCGGTGAAGGCCATGGGTGTTGTTTCGACGTGTTGAAATCCTTGTGGAAGACTCCTCCAGTGCTTGGAATATTCCTGAAATCGCTTCGTTTAAGTTTGTGAAAACAACACTTACTGAGATGAAAAAGTTTAGCCGTTCCCTACTCGTTTCCCTGATGCTCTTCGGAGCTACTATTCAATCTGGATGTTATGGTTCGTTTGCCTTGGTCAAGAATGTCTACGATTGGAACGGA
>JAULUX010000155.1:0-5002 GCA_032111385.1 Bacteroidia bacterium | reverse complement strand
CCACACAGCTTGCTGCCTCGGCCATTACGCACAACAGCCTGACCTTGAACTGGAACCCATCCACCGACAACGTCCTCGTGACGGGGTACAAGGTGTACAGGAACGGTGTGCTCCTCGCAACGGTTACTACCACTACCCTGGCAGTTTCCGGGCTCAGTCCGAGCACACTGTATTCATTCTATGTGACGGCACATGATGCCGCAGGGAACAATTCAACCGGCAGTAACCAGGTGGATGTAACCACCCTTCCTTTTGTAGTCACATACTGTACATCACGAGGTACCAGCACAAGCAGGGAATTCATCAGCAGAGTGCGTGTGGGATCCATCGACAATACTTCGGGTAACAACGGCGGATATGGCAATTTCACCGCCTTGAGTACGACCATGGTTAGAGGGACCAGCCAGACCATTACCATCAATCCGGGTTGGAGTTCTACCGCCCGCAGCGAAGCTTACCGTGTATGGATCGACTACAACGGCGATGGAGATTTTGCCGATGCCGGCGAGCAGGTATTTAGCCGCAATAAGACCACGGCCACTTCTGTATCTGGAACATTTACCGTACCTTCTACTGCTGTTGTGGGAAGTACAAGGATGCGAGTATCCATGAAATACAATTCAAACCCCACCGCATGCGAGACCTTTGCCAGCGGAGAAGTGGAGGATTATACTGTGCAAATTCAGGCTACTCCGGGTGCAAGGCTATCTTCCGGACCTGATCAGAAAGCCGGGTTTGAATTCGAGGTGTATCCTAATCCTGTTCATGAGATCGTATTCATCAATACAGACCAATTACCGGAAATTTATGAAGTGATCATCCAGGATGTGAATGGACGTATAGTCATGCAAGCAGGTACGGTAGATCAGATAGATGTATCGCATTTGCAACGTGGCATTTACTTGTTCCGTATATCTGCAAACGGCGAGCTCGTCACCCGGAAGTTCATCAAGGAATAAACCCTTCAAACATTGAATTCAAGATGGGGCGGTCAGGCAACTGGCTGCCCCATCGTTTTTTGCATGCAAGGGAAAGCCGGCTTAGCCCCAACAATCTGGACTGTTTCTCAAGTGCTATCTTTAGTAACGGAATGAGATCAATAGGAATGTATTTGCTTTTTTTATTCTTCTCGTCCGGGGTTCATGCACAATCCCTACAACCTGGTATTTACCAAAGCGGCCTGATGATGGGGTATGACGAAGCCAAAAGGAAAGTCACCGGTGTTTTCGAGGATGCATCCGGCTGGAATGAAGAACTGAAGGCTCCCCAATTCAGCTGCATCTTTTATGTCGAGGGGATTGTAGATGGGGATACGATTCCTGTCGTCAGTTATTATCCCGGAGAAGAAGACTCCGATACGATAACCGGCACCATTGTCCGCCTTGATGCGAAGACACTCCTGCTTCGGCTCGATGATGATCATGGAGGGTGCTGGAACGTTTCGTCCTTTTCCAATGAACCTCAATTATTCGAACTCGACCAATCCCACACTTGGATACAGATCCGTTATGTGCTTAAAGACAAAGCCTGGTTTTATACTGACAAATCAAAAAGCAGCAAACAGAAGGCTTATGTAATCAAAAAGGACTTTGTATGCGTGGAGAAGATCGAGGGTGTATGGGCCTATTGCACGTTCTATGGCGAGGTCATTACCCGGGGCTGGTTGCGGGTGGAGGATTTAAATTGAGATTGAATCCAGTGTAAGGAACTCTTCACTCCTCGCTTCCTGCATTTTTTGGATTTTGATAATAAATAACAGAAAATCAAGACTTTAAACAAGAAGCAGAGCCTGGTAGGGTTCAACTCAAAAGCGTTTTTGCGGTGAATACGCTGTTTATTCACCGCATTTTTGCGGCGAATAAGCCGTATATTTACCGCATACCATGGTACAGTACATCTACCAAAACGAAAACTGGACAGATTTCACCTGGAAGGAGAAGGATATACTGACTCTCCTAACGGAGGTGAGACGTTTGCAAGGAAAGATTGCCGGGCAGATGGAGCTGCTGGGATTCCGCCGCAGGGAGGAGACACAGCTCAGCGCGCTCACGCAAGAGGTTCTCCGATCCTCTGAAATCGAAGGCGAACGGCTGAACCTGGAACAGGTGCGCTCTTCTATTGCAAGGCGTCTCGGCTTTGATGTAGAAGGAATGGTGGCCAGCGACCGGCATGTGGATGGTGTGGTTGAGATGACCCTTGATGCAGTCAGACATTATAGTCAGCCACTCACCGAGGAACGGCTTTTCGCCTGGCATGCAGCACTGTTCCCAACCGGACGCAGCGGTTTGTATTCGATAACGGTCGGGCAATACCGAAACCGCGAAATGCAAGTTGTGAGCGGAGGAATGGGAAACGAGCGTGTGCATTATCAGGCACCACCAGCCAATGAGGTGAAAAAGGAGATGGACCGCTTCCTTGATTGGTTCAATAACGAAGACTCCCAACTTGACCCTGTGGTGAAAGCCGCTGTTGCACACTTCTGGTTCATCATCATCCATCCTTTCGACGATGGCAATGGACGGATAGCCAGAGCGCTCACAGAACTCCTAATAGCCCGTGCAGACGGAAATCCGGATCGTTATTACAGCATGTCGAGCCGCATCATGACCGAACGGAAGCAGTACTATGCCGTTTTGCAACGTGTGCAACACAGCGATGGCGATATCACCGCCTGGCTCGATTGGTTTCTTCACTGCCTGAAAAACGCTTTGATAGATGCAGACCAGGCACTTCACACTGCATTACAGAAGGCGGCATTCTGGAACCGAAACGAGCAAACACCACTGAATGAGCGTCAGCGTCTCGTATTGAACATGTTGCTGGATGGCTTCGAAGGACACCTGAAATCCTCCAAGTGGGCGCGCATCACTAAGTCCTCGACCGACACCGCGCTTAGGGATATCAAGGATCTGATCGAAAAAGGTATATTAAAACAACTCGATTCAGGCGGGAGAAGTACACACTACACGCTGGTGAAGCAATTCTGATTTTAGCTGAAGAGAGATTTTAAGAGTATGTTGTTGGAATATTAAATCCATCCCGGCACACCCTATTATTAAGATTCAGATCAGTTAGATTGATTCGAAATAGTCCTTCGACAGGCTCAGGAACCAGTAACCAACCAAACCTCACCAGATATCCACCAGTAGACTGTCCGGCCTGTACATCGCATCACCGGGTTTCACACCGAAGGTGCTGTGGAAAGCTTTCATGTTGGCCAGGGGACCATTCACACGGAATTTGGCGGGGGAGTGTACGTCGCTACGCACTTGTTCTACCAGTGACTCCTCTCGGGTGTTGATCATCCAGGCCAGGGCATAGCCCAAAAAGAAACGTTGGTCGGGTGTGAGTCCGGAGATGGATTTTCCGATCTTGAATTGTTCCGTTTTGCGGAAGGCTTCGTAGCCCATCATGATGCCGCCGATGTCGGCAATGTTTTCGCCGAGCGTCATATCGCCGTTGATGTGCAGGCTGTCGACCACCCGGTACTGGCTGTATTGTTCAGCAACAAGCCGTGTTTTGGTGAAGAAACGAACACTATCGTCCGTTGTCCACCAGTTCGACAGGTTACCGCTCGCATCGTACTTCGCACCCTGGTCGTCGAAGCCGTGGGTGATCTCGTGACCGAAGGTGGATCCGCCGATGATGGAGTATAGGATAGCATCGTCAGCCATCACACGCTCGTAACCCGGCACAATGATGTTGCACCCCGGCACTACGATCTCGTTGTTGCTCGGGTTATAGTAGGCGTTGTAGGTTTGTGGGAACATCTCCCATTCGTTGCGGTCGACGGGCTTACCGAATTTCGCTGACATGTATTCCATTCCCCAGCGGTTGGCCGACATCACGTTACGCACATACGATTTCCGGTCGACTTTAAGTGATGACAGATCCTTCCAGCGGTCGGGGTAGCCGACTTTCATCACCATGGTATTCAGCTTAGCCAGGGCCTTTTCCTTGGTAGTCTCGCTCATCCATCCGAGTTTACGGATTCGTTCTGCATACACTGTTTTGATGTCTTCGCCGATACGCTGTAACTTCTCCTTGGTGCCCTTGGGAAGATATTCTTCCACGTACACCTGACCGATGAGTTCACCGAGTGATGAGTTCGTTTGATCGACCACACGCTTCCAACGGGGCTTCATTTCTGTGATACCGCGCATGGTGGTGTTGTAGAAACGGAAGTGCGCCGTATAGGTGGCGTCATCGAGGTATGGGGCGAGACCGCGCAGGAAATGCAATTGCAGGTATGCACTCAGGACAGGCTTCGGGGTTTCTGACAATAACCGATTCAGGGCGGTCAGGAATTCGGGCTGGCCCACGATCACTGTATCCGGGTTGGGGATGCCCAATCCGGCCATGAAGGTTTTCCAATCGAGGTTCGGAACACTTTTCTGCAGGGAAGCAAAAGGCATCTTGTTGTAGTTCAGATGCGGATCGCGCGTGTCTTCGATGGAACGGGAGGCTTTGGCCAGGCTTATCTCTAACTGCATCACCTTTTTTGCGGTGGTGCCAGCCGTGAGCGAATCGTATCCGATGATGCTTAACATCCTGTTCAGGTAGTTCATGTACTCGTTCCGGATCGCTCGGCTGCGTTCGTCGGATTCGAGGTAGAAGCTGCGGTCGGGAAGACCGAGTCCCCCTTGGCGCAGGAAGATGGCGTGCTTGCTGCTGATCTTGTCGTCCTGTCCCACATACAGATTGAAAAGCGGTGCTCCTGAAGTCATGTGCACCAGGGCTGCTGCGCGTGCCAAGGATGCGGTATCGGTAGCTTTACTCAGCTGATCCAGCTCAGAACGGATAGCGGATACGCCTGCTGTATTGATGGTGCTGCTATCCATACCCGAGAAATACAGGTCGCCGATCTTCTGCTTATTACTGCCTTGAGCCGCTTTTGTATCGGCTCCCGCCCGTTCGCAGATCTCCCGCACCTGCGCGTTGATGGTATCGCGGATCAGCTGCCACAGTCCGTTGCTGCCCTCGCTGGCGGGGATGGGGTTTT